>NZ_JBKFDO010000004.1:0-220787 GCF_046557355.1 Myroides sp. DW712 | reverse complement strand
GTCTTTTTCTTCTGCTTTTCTATGAACGTCTGCTTGTTTAATGCGGATGCAAAAGTAGTACCTTTTTAGCCACTTCCAAATTATTTTAAACCTTTTTTACAAAGTATTTTTGATTAAAACCGCAACTCGTTATTATGATGCGTCTTAGGATGGAAAGTTTTTTTTGGAATTGGTGAGGTTGGGTGAGGATTGGTGAGAATGGCTTTTTTGTTTTTTTGGAGGAATTGGTGAGGTTGGTGAGGTTGGTGAGGTTGGCTTTTTCGCTTTTTTGTTAGGGGCGGTTCTTGGGGGCGCATGTCGTAAGGTTCTGTCCGTGATTTAATACTAAGGAAGATTCTTCTTTATATAGAAAAAATATTCCCTATATATAATAGAGAAGAAATCTACTTACTAATGACTATACTACACAAACATCAAAAGCCAAACAACAAAAAAGACCAACCTCACAATATAATGCTATCTTTGAATTTCATATTTTAAATTTTACCTATTATGTATGTAAAAAAAGCAATTGTAGGTACCTTAACGGGTATAACTTTATTTAGTATTTCGTGTAAGCAGAATCAAGATCAGGCGGATGCAAATCCAAATTGGGATGAAAGCAATGCTTTTTTTGCTGCGAGCACACTTCCCTATCAAACAGCAGATTTTGAAAAAATAAAAAATAAAGATTTCAAACCAGCTATTTTGGAAGGCATGCGTCGTCAGGTAGAAGCGATTGACAAAATCACTTCAAATACTGAAGCCCCTACTTTTGATAATACTATTGCAGCATTAGAAAAATCAAGTGTATTATTGAATCGCGTAAGTTCGGTATTCCATTTATTAGTTGGCGCACACACCAATGAGGAGATTAAAGCAATCAATCAGGAATTATCTCCAATGTTCGCTTCACACAAAGATGGTATTTACCTAAATGATGCGTTATTCCAAAAAGTAAAACAACTACACGACCAGCAAGCATCTTTAGCTTTAACCATCGAACAAACACGTGTACTCGATGTATACTATCAAGCTTTTGTTCGTTCAGGTGCTAATCTTAATCCAGAACAAAAAGAAATACTAAAAAAGATAAATCAAGAACTCGCTTCTTTAACTACAAAATTTGGCGATCAACTAATGGCTGCCACAAAATCGGGAAGTGTTAGCTTCACCAAAGAAGAGTTAGACGGTTTGAGTGAATCAGAACTGGAAGCGTTCAAACAAACAGATGGCAGCTACTCTATTCCATTAAACAATACAACTCAGCAACCGATTGCTGCTTCGTTAAACAAAAAGGAGTCACGCAAAAAATTATTTGATGCTGGTTGGAGCCGCACCGAAAAAGGAGATGATAATGACACCCAAGCGACTTTAATTTCAATTGCACAGAAACGTGCAGAAAAAGCAGAGTTATTAGGATTTAAAAATTATGCAGCGTGGAGCTTACAAGGGAGTATGGCCAACAAGCCTGATCAAGCGAAAAAGTTAATGGACCAATTAAGCCCTTATGCTGTGGGAGCTGCCACACAAGAGGCGAAAGAAATCCAAGACTTAATTAATAAGGAAGCTGATCCGTTTACCTTAACTGCTGCTGATTGGGATTACTATGCTGAAAAAATAAGAGAACAGAAGTATGCCTTAAATCTAAATGAAGTAAAACCGTATTTCGAAATGAATGCTGTTTTGGAGCATGGTGTTTTTTATATGGCGGAAAAACTTTACGGCATCACCTTCCAAGAGCGTAAGGATATTCCTGTATGGCAAGAAGATGTACGCGTTTTTGAAATTTTCGATGAGGATAAAAACCCCATTGGCTTATTTTATGCTGACTTTTATGCTCGTGAATCTAAACGCGGAGGTGCATGGATGAGCAATATCGTAACACAATCCAAATTATTGAATCAAGCTCCTGTAGTTTATAATGTATGCAACTATCAAAAACCAGGAGCTGGTCAACCTACTCTGTTATCTCCTGACGAAGTAATCACGATGTTTCACGAATTTGGACATGGCCTTCACGGATTTTTATCTGATGTGACCTATCCTTCTGTCTCAGGAACTAGTGTATCACGTGATTTTGTTGAGTTACCTTCTCAATTCCACGAACATTTTGCCTTTTTACCAGAGGTATTAACAAACTATGCCAAACATTATGAAACAGGAGAAGTAATTCCAGCAAGTTTAATCGCGAAGATGAAAGCAGCTCAGAATTTCAATATTGGATATGGATTAACTGAAATACTAAGCGCTTCTTTATTAGACATGGAGTGGCATACCATTTCTTCTTCTACTGAAATTAAAGATGTAGCTACATTTGAACAACAAGCATTAGCTAAATACGGTATTGATTTAGCAACTGTACCTCCAAGATATCGTTCTTCTTTTTTCAATCACGTATTTGGTGGCGGTTATGCGGCAGGATATTATTCGTACACTTGGGCAGAAACCTTAGATAATGATGCCTTCCAATGGTTATTAGATAACGGAGGAATGACCCGTCAAAATGGACAAATATTTAGAGATAAGATTTTATCGAAAGGAAATACAAAGCCTTCGGATGAACTATATCGCGAATTCAGAGGCAAAGATGCAACAATCGATGCATATTTAAAAATGAAAGGATTTGATCAAAAAACCACATTCAAAACAAACAATAAATTAGATGCTAAAATCTAATCCGCAAAAAAAAGTCAGAGTAAACACTCTGACTTTTTTATTTGGTTACTTCTTTAAAACTATCAACCATTTGGTTCATTACCTCTTGATTCTTGTCCTTATACTCTTTCATTGTCCAAATCAATACTTGATAATAATTTTCTTTACCTTGAAAAGCTGAAAACTTATAATAGACATCCAACCCGCTAACTCTAGCTGTGAAATCAACCATCTTTACAGGTAAATCATTCAACGTACCATCCTTAAGTTTTAACTCCTCAGGATTTAGATCTTCCACCGTTGATGTCAAATACTCCAGTGTTGTTTCAGAAAAATCTCCAAAGATATCTTCCCCTTCTCCAGCAATTGCTGTTGCTTTAAAAAGTTCATCGATTTCCTTTTTATTCTCTTTGATAACAATCAAGTACAATTCTTCTTTTACATTTTGTAATTGAAGCGTAGCTTCTCCATTGAGTGCTCTTGTTTTCTGCATTGTAGTAGGAACACGAATACTAAAGGTATCATCCTGTACAATTTCTGTATAGGTCGTTTTACTATTACATCCTACGAGTACTACGAAAAGCACCAACAAGGTTCCGATTTTATTTATCATATGTATGGTATTTATCAAACAAAAATACACACAAAATTAAGATTTTGCTAAATCTTTCATTACTTCTGCAACCAACTTCATGCTATATTTTCGTTTATCATAATCGTAAATTGGCGTCGTGAACATCAACTCATCCACTTCTAATACTTCACAGAAGCGATTGAGTTCAGGCAACATCTCTTCCTTTGTACCAATAAAAGAACAAGCGGTCATATTGTAAACTGCTGCCTCTTCTTGTACTGACCATATTCCTTGCATAGATTCAATAGGGGGCTGTAGCGGTTTTCTATCATTTCGAATAATTCCCAAGAACATACGATAGAACGAGGTCGCTAGTTTTTCTGCTTCATGGGTTGAGTCTGCAAAAATAGCATTGACGCAGGGCATGAAGTAAGGCCTATCTAACTGAGTCGAAGGTTTAAAATTTGTTCGGTATATTTTAGCTGCCATTTGAATTTGATCAGGGGCAAAGTGACTAGCAAACGCATAAGGCAATCCCAGTTCTGCAGCTAAATACGCACTATCCGTACTTGACCCTAAAATCCAAAAAGGGATAGCTAATCCTTCTCCCGGAAAGGCCCTTACCTTGGCTTCGGCGTTCGTCGAACTAAAATAGGTTTTTAACTCTTGAATTTGCTGTGGAAAGAAATTCGCGCTCATCGTATCATTTCTTCTCAATGCCATAGCAGTTAACTGATCTGTTCCTGGTGCTCTTCCTAATCCCAAATCAATTCTATTGGGAAATAGCGATTCTAGAGTTCCAAATTGTTCCGCAATCACTAAAGGAGGGTGATTGGGTAACATAATTCCACCAGAGCCTACTCGGATTTTTTTCGTTCCACCTGCCACATAACCAATGAGAACAGAAGTAGCGGAACTTGCGATATGCGGCATATTGTGATGTTCTGCCAACCAAAAACGAGTATAATTCAATTGTTCTGCATATTGCGCTGTATGCAATACATTGTTTAAAGTCTCTTTCGTCGACTTTCCCGCACCAATAACGGCTAAATCCAAGAAAGAATAAGCTATATTTTTATTTATCATACGTACTCTAACGATCTAATTATTGTAAGCTATTAAGGTAATCAATAAAAAAAGAATACACTAATTCTCTACAAATAGTTTAACATTTCTCCTAGCTCTCATTCTTCATGCATATAAAAAAACCCATTCATATCGGAATGGGTTGAGTCTTTTATCGTATGGTAATAGTGCAATTAGAAAGATCCTCTATAATAGCAAGTGATTCGACGCGAACACCTTTTTCTTCCAATAAGGTTCGCCCTTGTTGAAAGGCCTTTTCAATAATAAAGCCCATTCCAACTAAATTTGCTCCAGACTGTTTAATTAGATCTAACACACCTACCGCGGCATTACCATAGGCCAAGAAATCATCAACAAAAAGCACATTATCTTCAGGAGTTAAAAAGTCATTGCTAATCACGACATCGTAGGTTCTGTCTTTGGTAAACGAATGAATTTGGGTGTGCAACATATTTTCCATCGTGCTAGGCTTCTTTTTCTTTGCAAATACCACAGGCAGATTAAGCAAGTACCCTGTCATAATTGCTGGTGCAATCCCACTTGCTTCGATCGTCATGATTTTATTTACATTGGTCGCTGCAAATCGACGCACAAACTCTACTCCGATGGATTTCATTAAAACCGGATCCATTTGGTGGTTAATAAAGCTATCTACTTTTAAAATTCCTCCTTCAAAACATTGACCATCTTGAAGAATTCGCTGACGTAATAATTCCATTCTTATGTGTGTTGTCTATGAATAAATAAAGGAGATTCGTTTAAATCTCCTTTTTGGTAATACTATAATTGCGCGAAGGTAAAATAATATAAACTCGTTTACAAAATTCGCAAACGCATTTTTACAAATAGACCTAACTTAAAACTTACTTCTTCCCTTTCAGTACCACAAAAGGTCGAATTACTTTATTACCTAATTTATCTAGTGTGTTCTCGATATACTGCCAACGTTCAACATGGCTATATCCTATATTCGTCATGATGCGAATTAACCATTCCGTACGGTAAAAATGAAAAACATCTTCTTTAGCAAAGGGTTGTTGCTGTGCAAAATCTTCACGTATATAGGACAAGGCTATACTCCCTCCAGGTTTGAGCACCCGATAAATTTCTGTAAAATACTTTACAGGATCTTCCCAAAAATAAACGGTATTGACAGAAAAACAATGATTAACAAACTTATCAGGGTAAGGAAGTGTGTTTAGCTGTTCTGTTACTTGAAGTTCAATTTTCTCTTGGACTAAAGATTCCTTTACCTTTGTAGCCATTTCCAACATCAGTGTTGAAATTTCTACACCATAATACTGAAGGTCCGGAGCTGCTGAAAAAAGATACGGTAAGTGTTTTGCACTGCCAAAACCGATTTCTAAAACTGCATCTCCCTGATGCAATTGTATACGATCTACTGTTTTGTAAATCATGTTGCTATTTGATTTAAACATAACTTCTGCCAACTCCTCTCCTACCTGTCCTGAAGGACAACGCAATTGGTTAGCTACCTCATTTAAATCTAAATTATTCATTTTTTTAATTTTGTTCAAATATAGTTATTTAGAATAAATCTACATAATATTTAGCTGTATAATTTTAACTTATTTCATTTGAAAAGAAGGATTTAAAAACGAAAAACCCCGAAAGACTACTTCGGGGTTTTCCTAACAAAAATAAACTAACAACTCAATAAAGAACAAATACAAAAAGCTATTTGCCATTCGATTGAATTCAACATATAGAGTGCGACAACTAACCCCTATATACTCTTAACTATCTTCTTATCTCAACAAGGCGTATTCAAACTTCGGATATCCACGATCTCCTTTCTCGTTGAAGAAATCTAACATTCTCATTTTATAATAATGTCCTTTAGCATCTTTGATGACATAAAACACATTTTTATACAATACTTTAGCGTTGGCTACTTCTCGCCATGTTCCGCCAATGGTAGTGAAATCATCCGACAATTCACTCTCTTCTACACTTTGTAAATTATACGCTTTATAGAAATTCTTATCACCCGCTGGGATTGTAACTTTATACGCTTTGACTCCTCCATAACTATTGTGAACAATAAAGTCCGAATATCCATACGATCCTTTCGGGTCACCGGCTTGATCTACTTTATTGGTAAACACCGTAAAGTTTAAATCCCATTTTGTTTTACTTGGTTCCACTTGTACTAAACCATTTGTATTGAAACTGAAGAAAGCAAAATTAAAACCTGTCGCTTTTGTGATGAGCACTTCTTTATGGGTACTTTCATTAATATCTGCATATTGTAATAAATACCCGCCTTCCCTTTTTAGGATACGTACTTTTTTCCATCCACGTTCTTTTCCTGTCACCAACACAGAACCAGGTTCAACTGCCTCTGTTCCTGGATCAAAGCCCATATTGATTAAATACACTTTGTTATCAGCATCTACATCCGAAATAGCCGCAATAGCTGTTTTGGTACGATCACCCGATGGATCATCAATATACGCGAGGTTGGCTGGATCGAAAGTTCCAATCTTCACTACATTTTTCATCTCGCGAATGGTATTATCTTCGCGAACATCATCAATGGAATTCACTCCCTTGATTACTCCAGCGGCCATATAAACAGACCCGTTTAGACGAACTCTAAAATCACTGCTACTATCAAAAGCCAAATCCCAAGAATTTCGTTTTACTTCATACATTGCCTTTCCTCCTAAATCAACATATACTTGATTCGGTTGGGTTGGTCCTCCTACATTCGGTGTCATGATTCCTCCCAAAGAAGTATCAAAGCTGATCATCATGATATTATAACCTTGTATCTTAGGTATTTTAACGGTATAATTAACTTTAACGATATTGAATTGAATGGTTTTATCCATTCGATCATAAGGAAATATCAAATTTTCAAAGGTAAACGAACTACTCTTAGTCCCCTTTACAATTGGCACGATTAACTTGTCTCCTTCTGCTTTAGGCAAAGTAGAGAAATCAACATCGTAGATTGCTTTACTGGGAATAATTTGAATTTCTACCGAGCCATCTTCTTGAGCAATATCAGAAAACACCAATTGAATCTCACGTGTTGTTTCAATTTCCCTATAGGGAATAGATGGATTATCAAAAGCTACGATAAACTCTCGTCCACCTGTATTTCCATTATTAGAATCTTTCTCACATGAACTAAAAAAAACAAGTGCAACAAGTGCGAGAACTAGTTTTCCTACTTTATACTTCTTCATAATTAAAATCCTAATTTATATTGTAATTTAACAAAGAAGCTCGCTCCATAACCAATTGGCGTAGACGTAGCCCCTACTGCGTGTGCGGTAGCCCCGCTTGTTGTTGAGCGAATATCCTTGATATTAAACAAGTTTCTCACTCCTACGGTTGCATACAACATATTTTTAAAGAATGGTTGTCTCACACTAAAATCCAACCATGAATAACTTTCTTGTTTTCCTTTTACATAGTACTCTCCAAACTCATCCGAACCTTTTTTGAAGCGTTCTTCCTCTCCATTAAATTTATAGTACAAAGAGAAATTGGTTCCCGTTTTAGCCAAACGATAATTGATATTAGCCGTTACTTCAGGTGTAAACAAGTACTTATCTGTCCCTTTTGGCGCATTATACACCTCTTGTGATACCCCTGACATAGTGAATCCTACACCAAAATCGAAAGCATCCCAATTCAATTGACTCAAAAATGTTACTCCAATATTGCGATACAAATCTGTATTTTCATAGATATACTTTAATCCTTCTGGGTTTACTACTTCGATTAAGTCAATCTTATCTGACACTTCCAAATAACGACCAGTCAAGCTGTTACTAATCTCAATATTATCAGCTAAAGCAAAGGATTTTTTTAAATTCAAAAAGGCTGTTTTTCCTTTTTCTGGATTTAAACTTTCATTTCCTTGTAAATCGTGATTTACGTCTACAAAGTAAGTATATAATTCTTCGTAGTTGGGCAAACGAGGGGAGGTTCCGATAGTTCCTCGGAGTTCGTAATCTCCAGGAAGTACATATTTCAATACCAAGCTTAACGCATGTTGACTATTGAATGTATTAGAAGTCATTAAGCGATAGCCTGGACGCACCATTAACCTCGGCAATACATTAATCTCGGAAGAAGCATAGAAGTCATAACTCCCCAATGCCTTTTTCTGTGGATTTTCTGCTAATTGCTCCGACATTGCTGAATATCCATTGGTATAAGCCACCTCATACCCCACCTGGAACTTCGCTGTTTCTAATTTAATGAAGTCACTAAATGTTCCCCTAGAGAAAAACACTTCTCTACTTTCACTTTTAAACGAGCTTCGATCATATTTTTCGTCGTACATGATACGATATCTGTACTTATCTGTTTCGCGTTCCTGTTTTTGATAAGAAAAAGACAAGTCGAAACGCAATAAATCTTCTAAATTCCCAGAGGTATTCAACACATTTGACCAACGTTTCGTATTTAAAATACGGTCATTCGCTATTGGATTAATCGTTTCAAAAATTGGGTCTTCGTTTATGCTGAAGAGTTTCGCATAATCTTTCATGCGCTCATCAAAAAACTCAAATTTATAGTAGACGCGATATGAATTCTTGTGATAATTTAAAAATCCTTTGACATTATTCTGATTTTTAGGCAACCATTCATGCCCTCTTTTATCTTCATCTCCGTAATAGGTAAATCCTTTACGATCATTGTACCATCCTTTAAAATCCGCGTGGGTATACGAAAGACTGGCATATAAATTATCATTGATATTATGTCCCATCGTAATTCCTTGCGTGTGCTTTCCTTCATTACTCCAGTCATATTCGTTGCCTACAGTTTCCTCCTGCACAAACAAGTTGACATTCCAATCGTGAATATTGTTCTTTTTTGTAATGATATTAATAATCCCCGTTACCGCATTAGCACCATAATCTACTCCCATAGCACCTTCAACGATTTCAATTTGTTCAATATCGTCAAGGTTGATTTGCGTTAAATCGGTATTGTTTCCAAAACCCTCATCGGAAATCATCGGTACATTATCGATTAAGATTGTAAAATACTGGGCATCTAAACCAAACATTTTAACCGTTGATCTACCTGTACTTGCATTGGGTAAAATAGAAATATTCATTACTTGATTTAAAGCATCGGCTAAAGTAACAGCGCCTAAATTTTCAATTCTTTGTCTATTCAGAATAGTTACGTTATTGATTGCTTTATTGATCGACTGCGGATTGTATTGACCAGAAATTACAATCTCCTCCAATTTCTGTTCCGGTTCTTTAATCGTATCATTTGTTTGAGCAACTACAGTCGAACTTAACGTAAGTAAAGTACCTGTTGCAAGCAGTAGTGAACGTCTCATTTATATGTAAAGTCTTTTATTTAGATAGATTCTTAATTGCAAAGATAAGAAAATATATTATTTAAAATGAATTTAAATAATATATTTTTTCATAAAAAAAGCGAAGTTTTTCACTTCGCTTTGTATATTATACGCTGAGCTTCTAGTTTTTAGGCAAGAACACTTCAGCCATCATACATCTTGCACTTCCTCCACCGCAAGCTTCGATAGTATCCAAGCTACTATGTAAAATTGTTGCGTGTTTTTCTAGCGTTTTAATCTGGTTATCGGTCAAGCTGTTATACGCTTGTGTAGACATAATCAAATATTTCATATCATTTGCTCCTACAACTTGTAACATATTACCTGCAAAGTTATTGACTTGCTCTTCTGTAATCAAGACTACTTCTTTACCCGATTCTTTTAAGTGATTCAGAACAATTTTCCGTTCTTGTTTATCGTCAATGGTATCCGCACAAATAACTGCAAAAGTATCTCCTAAACACATCATCACATTGGTGTGATAAATATTTTTACGCACTCCATCTACAGTTTGAAAGGCTTCAAAAATCACTGGATTCATTTCAAAGTCTTCACAAAACTCAATCACTAAGCCTTCGTCTGCACGTGGAGATAAGGCACAGTAAGCAATTTCATTGGTTCGGTCTAGCAACAAATTTCCAGTTCCCTCTAAGAATAAATCATCCTCTTCTGCAGAGGTATAGTCCCAGATATCATTAATCACAAATCCTTGTTCTTCTAGAACATCTAAAATATCTTCGCGTCTTTCTAATCTACGGTTTTCAGCGAACATCGGATACAAAACAACATCTCCTGATTCGTGAAAAGAAATCCAGTTGTTTGGGAAAATACTATCTGGTGTATCTGGATCTACCGTATCCTCTATTACAGTAACATGTACACCTACTGCACGTAATTTTTCCACAAAAGCATCAAACTCTTGTTGTGCTTTTGCATTCACCGTTGCGGGTGTTAAATTATCTACTATCTTTTGATAATAGTTATTCACTGCTGTTTGCTCATTCATACGAAAAGCAACAGGACGAATCATCAGAATATTGTTTGTAATCTGTTTCATACTAGTAAAATTAATCTCTAATTAGAGGTAGAGTCGAGCATCGCAATAAACCTTCTTGCTTAGCAATTTCAGCGTATGGAATTTCTTCTACCGTTATATTATGGTTTCTCAACCAATTATTCAGTCGCGTAAAATTTCGCTCCGAAACAACTACATCTGGAGCAATAGAGAAGATATTTGAATTCATATGATACATCTCTTCTCTTGTAATTTGGAACAAATTAGCTTCACCAAAGATATCAACTAAATATTGATATTCCTTCTCATCATAAAAGCCACCTTTGTAAATAATTGCTTTATCTACGCCTACAGGTTGAAAACAACAGTCTAAATGTAAGGCATTATCTCTTGGTTCTACTTTGGATTTTACTAAATCGAAGCTCTTGACTATTTTATTGGGGAATAATTCGCGGATAAATTCAACTCCTAATTCATTGGTACGAGCCGTAATATAGTTGCGGTAATCTGGTCGTTTATAAGATCCAATAAAAATATAATCATTCCACAACATTACATCACCACCTTCGAAATGAATTTCCTCTGGTGCGGATATAATATCGCTGGGATTAATTTGGTCTAAAACGTAGTTTATAGCGGTTAATTCTCTATCTCGATCGGGAAGTATGTTGGCTTTGATGAATTTATTATCGATAACGAATCCAATATCACGAGTAAAAATTTGGTTGTAATCTTCGATAATTTCAGGTCGAAATACCTTTACCTCATATTTTTCAAATACTTGATTAAAGGCTTCCATTTCGCGAATCATATCTGCTTCAACAGGATAAGTTCCGGCTTTAATATGCTCTAATGATTTTGGATCATAGGCTTCTTCTATTGTAGGTGTGGGTCCATTACTTACGGCAGTGCCAAGGACCACAGCCCGCAAACGTGAGGTTTCATTTTTTACATTTAATTGTAACATAATATGCTGTCATTTTGCACAAATATAATAAAACCTTTTTTATTTTTTATGGGTGGGTGGTAGTAAATGGTGATGCGCACACTTGTAAACAGTACACCGTAAACTGTACACCATAAACAAAAAAAAGGAGATGACAACTCATCTCCTTTTTTATTATTTTCTTTCGTTCATTGAAACAAAACTTCTCAATGGTTCTCCAACGTACAATTGACGTGGGCGTCCGATAGGCTCTTTGTTGATTCTCATTTCTTTCCATTGCGCAATCCATCCTGGTAAGCGACCAATAGCAAACATTACTGTAAACATTTCTGTTGGGATACCTAAGGCTCTGTAAATGATTCCAGAATAGAAATCTACGTTTGGATATAAGTGACGATCTACGAAATACGGATCTTTTAATGCTGCTGCTTCTAGTTGTTTAGCGATATCTAAAACAGGATCATCTACGCCTAATTTTGCTAAAACTTCATCTGCTGCTTTCTTAATGATACGCGCTCTTGGATCGAAATTTTTATATACGCGGTGACCGAATCCCATTAAACGGAATGGATCATCTTTATCTTTTGCTTTGTTGATGTATTTTTCAACATCTCCACCATCATTTTGAATAGCTTCTAACATTTCCAATACCGCTTGGTTTGCACCACCATGAAGAGGCCCCCAAAGCGCTGAAACTCCTGCTGAAATTGAAGCAAACAAACCTGCATGAGACGAACCAACCATTCTTACTGTTGCAGTTGAACAGTTTTGTTCGTGATCTGCGTGTAAGATAAATAGCTTATCTATTGCATTTTTAATAATCGGATCGATTTCGTATGGTTCTGTTGGCAAAGCAAACATCAAGTTCATGAAATTATCTACATAACTTTTGGTGTTGTTGTAGTAATTTAATGGATATCCTTTTGCTTTTCTATACGTCCAAGTTGCGATAACTAAGAACTTACTCATTGTTTTACAAACAGCTTCGTATAAACTCTTCTCACAATCTGCGTCAACCACTTTTGGATTAAAAGCAGTTAAAGCACTAGTTAGAGAAGCTAACACGCCCATTGGGTGTGCTGTTTTCGGGAAGCCATCGATAATATTCTTCATTTCTTCGTTCACTAACGAATACTTGCGAATATCTTTTTCAAACTGAGTTAATTGTTCTTGCGTTGGTAACTCTCCGAAAATAATTAAATAAGAAACTTCTAAAAAGTTAGATTTATCAGCAAGGTCCTCGATTGAATAGCCTCTATATCTTAAAATTCCTTGTTCTCCATCTAAGAAAGTAATTGCACTTTGGCATGAACCAGAATTTTTATACCCTGGATCTAAAGTGATAGCCCCTGTTAATGCACGTAATTTTAAGATATCAATTGCTACTTCATTTTCAGTACCAACTAATACTGGGAGTTCGTGTCTTTGACCATCAACTTCTATAAAAGCTGTTTTAGACATATTGTTATTTTTTATTTTTCTTTAGTTTTTATTTATACACTAAAAACATATAAACTGTTTTTTTGCAGTTGGAAAGATATGAAATATTATGCTTACATACAAGCGATAAAAGCTAATAATAATCATTGATTCACAACATTTTCAATACTATTTACATAAAAATATCTTGTTGTAAACTATAGTATTTCAATCTACAATATACTATTAAAAAAATAATAAATAACTAGTTTTTTTACAAAAAAAGCCCCAACATCATAAGTTGGGGCTTTTTTATTAAATCAATAAAATTAGTTGATTTTAAATGCTTTTTCTTGTGGATAATATGCTACATCTCCCAATTCTTCCTCAATACGAAGCAATTGGTTGTACTTAGCCATTCGATCTGAACGAGAAGCCGAACCAGTTTTTATCTGACCACAGTTCAAAGCCACTGCCAAATCTGCAATTGTACTATCTTCTGTCTCTCCAGAACGATGTGACATAACTGACGTATATCCTGCGTTTTTTGCCATATTAACAGCTGCAATCGTCTCTGTCAATGTACCAATCTGATTGACCTTAATTAGAATAGAATTACCAATACCTTCGTTGATTCCACGTTCTAAACGCGTAACATTTGTTACAAATAAATCATCTCCTACTAGTTGTACCTTATCTCCAATTCTATCCGTTAGGTACTTCCATCCTTCCCAATCATCTTCTTGCATTCCGTCTTCAATAGAGATAATTGGATATTTAGCGCTTAATTCTGCTAAATAATCCGCTTGTTCTTGAGAAGAGCGCACTTTTCCTAAATTACCTTCAAACTTCGTATAATCATATTTTCCGTTTACATAGAATTCAGAAGCCGCACAATCTAAGGCCAACATGATTTCATCACCAAAACGATATCCAGCATTTTCTACTGCTACCTTAATTGAATCTAAAGCATCCTCTGTTCCTTTTAACGTTGGGGCAAATCCTCCTTCATCTCCTACAGCAGTACTCAATTGTCTGTCGTGTAATACTTTTTTCAAGTGATGAAAAATCTCTGTTCCCATTTGCATGGCATGTGAAAACGTAATTGCTTTCACAGGCATAATCATGAATTCTTGAAAAGCAATAGGAGCATCAGAGTGAGACCCTCCATTAATAATATTCATCATTGGTACAGGCAGCGTATTAGCAGAACCCCCACCTACATAGCGATATAAAGGCATCCCCAATTCAGCAGCTGCGGCTTTTGCTACAGCCAAAGAAACTCCTAAAATTGCGTTAGCACCCAAATTTCCTTTATTTTCCGTACCATCTAAATCAATCATCAACTGATCAATATAGTTTTGTTCAAATACGCTTAAACCAATAATATGCTCAGCAATTGTCGTGTTCACGTTTTCAACTGCCTTTAAAACACCTTTACCCATAAAGGCTTTTCCACCATCTCTCAATTCGACAGCTTCGTGCTCTCCAGTAGAAGCTCCTGATGGAACAGCCGCTCTTCCTAAACTTCCATTACTTGTAATTACATCAACTTCAACAGTTGGATTACCTCTAGAATCTAAAATCTGACGTGCGTGAACGCTTAAAATTGTACTCATAATTAAAGTGTGTATTATTAATCGACTACAGACCCGTTGAATTAACTTGTCTATAATCCTTGTTGTGTATTTTACTTTTTCAAAGCTTTTAGCGCTAAAAGCAACTTTTTTTATTTACTCATATTCGATACAAAATCGTCGAATAAGTATCGTGAATCGTGTGGTCCAGGACTTGACTCTGGGTGGTATTGAACCGAAAAAACATCCTTATTTTTCATACGCACTCCAGCAACTGTCTGATCATTTAAATGTAAATGGGATATTTCTAGCGTGGGATGATTTGTCAATGCTTCTTTACTCACAGCAAATCCGTGGTTTTGAGACGTGATTTCACCTTTTCCTGTCAGTACATTTAATACGGGGTGATTTACTCCACGGTGTCCACTGAACATCTTGTACGTACCAACTCCTTGAGACAAACAAATTAATTGGTGTCCTAAACAGATCCCAAATACAGGTAAATCTCCCTCAACTACTTCTTTTACCACAGCCAGTACCCCTTTATCCGCTAAAGCTTGTGGATCCCCAGGTCCATTTGATAGGAAAATACCATTTGGATGAAAAGAAAGTAATGCTTCGTATGAACTATTGTATGGAAATACTTGGATATAGCAATCGCGTTCCGCAAGACAACGCAAGATATTTGTTTTAATTCCTAAATCTAATACAGATACGCGGTATTTGCTTTCTGGATTTCCATAAAAATATGGTTCTTTGGTAGAAACTACAGAAGAAAGCTCTAAACCTTCCATAGAAGGCACTTCTTTTAACAAGGCTTTTAATTCATCAACCGATTTACCATCTGTACTCAAAACCGCATTCATAGCGCCGTTGTCACGGATATAAGCGGTCAAGGCTCTTGTATCCACATCCGAAATAGCGACTAATTGATGTGCTTCAAAATAATCATAAAGACTACCACTTGCGTCAACACGAGAATACTCGTAGCTAAAGTTCTTACATACTAATCCAGCGATTTTAATTCCATCCGAATCTACTTCGTCTTCATTCACTCCGTAGTTTCCGATATGTGGATTCGTTGAAAGCATAATTTGTCCATAATATGACGGATCCGTAAACACTTCTTGATAGCCTGTCATTCCCGTATTAAAACAGATTTCACCAAAAGCTGTTCCTTTAATACCAATTGATTTTCCATAAAAAACGGTGCCATCAGCTAAAACAATGATACCGTCTTCCTTTCTTTTATATTCCATGTGTAAGTTGTATTGTAGTGATGCAAAAATAAAGCAAAAAAAAGGACATTCTAAAAAGAATGTCCTTTTAATTTTATAATGAAAACATATATAATGAATGATTATTCATTTGTTTCTGTTTCAGTTGTAGTAGCTTCAGCTTGAGGAGCGTCAACAGTTTCAGCTTTTTTCTTCCCTCTACGAGTGGTTTTCTTAGCTTCTTTCTTCGCTACATTGTAGATTTCGTTGAAGTCAACGAACTCAATCATAGCCATATCAGCGTTATCCCCTAAACGGTTACCTAACTTGATGATACGAGTGTATCCACCTGGACGATCACCAACTTTTTGAGCAACCTCTCTGAACAATTCAGTAACAGCTTCTTTGCTTCTCAGGTAAGAGAAAACAACACGACGATTATGTGTATCATCTGTTTTAGCTTTAGTTACTAATGGTTCAATATATTGTTTTAATGCTTTTGCTTTAGCTACAGTAGTATTGATACGCTTGTGCTCAATCAAAGAACAAGCCATATTAGCTAACATAGAATTTCTATGTCCAGCTTTTCTACCTAAGTGATTTATTTTTTTTCCGTGTCTCATTGCGTTATCGAATTTAGACTTTAGCGGTCTAGATTATTCTTTATCTAATTTGTATTTTGATAGATCCATACCAAAATTTAATCCTTTCACAGCCACTAATTCTTCTAATTCAGAAAGAGACTTCTTCCCGAAGTTTCTGAATTTCATCAAATCATTTTTGTTGAAAGATACTAAATCTCCTAATGTATCTACTTCAGCCGCCTTTAAACAATTTAACGCTCGAACTGAAAGATCTAAATCTACCAATTTAGTTTTTAGAAGCTGTCTCATATGCAATGATTCTTCATCGTATGATTCAGTTTGAGCAATTTCATCAGCCTCTAAAGTAATTCTCTCGTCTGAGAACAGCATAAAATGATGAATCAATGTTTTAGCTGCTTCTGTTAAGGCGTCTTTTGGATGAATAGAACCGTCTGTAATGATATCAAAAACCAACTTTTCGTAGTCTGTTTTTTGTTCCACACGGTAATTTTCTATAGCATACTTAACGTTCTTAACTGGAGTATAAATCGAATCTGTGAAGATTGTTCCAATTGGTGCATTAGGTTTTCTATTTTCCTCTGCAGCCACATAACCTCTTCCCTTTTCGATGGTTAAATCCATTGTAATACTTACACTGCTTTCACAATTAAAGATAACTAACTCCGGATTTAATACTTGGAAATTAGAAATAAACTTCTGGAAATCACCAGCTGTCATTTGTTCTTTCCCAGAAAAAGTGATACTTACAGATTCATTATCTACATCTTCTACCTGACGTTTGAAACGCACTTGCTTAAGGTTAAGGATAATTTCAGTAACATCCTCAACAACACCTGCGATAGTAGAAAATTCGTGATCAACTCCTTCGATACGTACTGAAGTAATAGCATACCCCTCTAACGAAGACAGAAGTACTCTTCTCAATGCATTACCAATAGTCAATCCATATCCCGGTTCTAAAGGTCTAAATTCGAATTTACCTCTAAAATCGGTCGAATCAATCATGATAACTTTATCGGGCTTTTGAAAATTAAATATTGCCATATTTGTTTCGACTGAATGTCAATTATTATTTGTTGTACAACTCTACGATTAACTGTTCTTTGATGTTTTCTGGAACTTGAAGTCTTTGAGGCACAGCAACGAAAGTACCTTCTAAAGTTTCAGGATTCCAAGTAATCCATTCGTAAACAGAACTAGAATTAGATAACGAACGTTCGATAACTTCTAAAGACTTAGATTTTTCACGAACAGCAACTTTATCACCAGCTTTCAATTGGTAAGAAGGAATATTCACTACTTCACCATTTACTGTGATATGTCTATGAGAAACTACTTGACGTGCAGCTCTACGAGATGGAGCAATTCCCATTCTGTAAACTACGTTATCTAATCTCGATTCACACAATTGAATCAATACCTCACCAGTAACTCCACGAGCAGCCGCAGCTTTCTTGTAAATATTACGGAATTGCTTTTCTAAGATACCGTATGTGTATTTTGCTTTTTGTTTTTCCATTAACTGGATCGCGTACTCAGATTTTTTAGCTCTCTTTTTTGCTAATCCATGTTGTCCTGGAGGGTAGTTTCTTTTTTCGAATGATTTATCATCTCCGAAAATAGCTTCGCCGAATTTACGAGCGATTTTTGTTTGTGGACCAGTATATCTTGCCATTTTTCAAAATAAAAAAAAGGTAGGGATTATGAATTCAGGTCACTTTCCTCCGATAATCTATCCTACCTTTGGTTATACTATAAATTAAACTCTTCTTCTCTTAGGAGGACGACATCCGTTGTGTGGCATTGGAGTAATATCGATAATCTCGGTTACTTCGATTCCACCATTATGTAAAGATCTGATTGCAGATTCTCTTCCGTTTCCAGGACCTTTAACATAAACTTTTACTTTTTTCAATCCTGCCTCAAGTGCAACTCTACCACAATCTTCAGCAGCCATCTGAGCAGCATACGGAGTGTTCTTTTTAGAACCTCTGAATCCCATTTTACCTGCAGATGACCAAGAGATTACTTCACCTTTCTTGTTAGTCAAAGAAATAATGATATTGTTGAATGTTGCATTAATATGAGCTTCACCTGTTGTTTCTACAACAACTTTACGCTTTTTTGTATTCGCTTTAGCCATATTACTACTTATTATTTAGTTGCTTTTTTCTTGTTAGCAACAGTTTTTCTTTTACCTTTTCTCGTTCTCGAGTTATTTTTCGTTCGTTGTCCTCTCAAAGGAAGTCCGATTCTGTGACGGATACCTCTGTAACATCCGATATCCATTAAACGTTTGATGTTTAAAGAAATCTCTGAACGTAATTCACCTTCAATTTTGAATTGACCAACTGCTTCACGGATTGCTCCGATCTCGTCATCATTCCAATCTTGTACTTTCTTATCTTCATCTACTTTAGCTGCTGCTAAAATTTCTTTGGCTCTACTAGAACCAATTCCGAAGATGTAAGTTAAAGCAATAACTCCTCTTTTGTATTTAGGTATGTCTACCCCTGCGATTCTTGCCATAATTATCCTTGTCTTTGTTTAAATCTAGGATTCTTTTTATTAATAACGTAAAGTCTACCTTTTCTACGTACTATGATGCACTCGGCACTTCTTTTTTTAACTGATGCTCTTACTTTCATTTTAATAGCCTCTTTAATATCTATAAGTAATTCTTGCTTTGGTCAAGTCATAAGGACTCATTTCCAGTTTCACTCTATCACCAGGCAACAACTTAATGTAGTGCATACGCATTTTACCTGAGATGTGCGCGATAACAACGTGACCATTTTCTAATTCTACACGGAACATTGCATTAGACAATGCTTCGATTATTGCTCCGTCTTGTTCTATTGCTGATTGTTTTGCCATAAAATTTAAGCTGTCGCTCTTCTATTTTTACCACTTGTCATCATACTATCGTACTGTTTGTTCAATAAGTATGAATTAACTTGTTGGATTGTATCAATTACAACGCTCACCATAATTAATAGTGATGTACCACCATAAAACATCGCCCATCCTTGTTGCACTCCTAAGATACTTACGATAATTGCTGGGAAAACAGCAATGATAGCAAGGTAAAGAGAACCAGGGAAAGTGATTAATGACATAATTCTATCTAAGAAATCTGCAGTTTCAGAACCAGGCTTAACCCCTGGAATAAAACCACCACTTCGCTTCAAGTCGTCTGCCATTTTATTAGTAGGTACTGTAATCGCGGTGTAAAAGTACGTAAAAATAATGATTAATAAAGCAAAAAGTAAATTATACTCCCAACCAAATACATTATGGAATGTATTACTAATTGATTTTGCAGTATCCGAAGTTGATAAACCAGCTACAGCAGCAGGCACAAACATGATCGCTTGCGCGAAAATAATTGGCATAACTCCTGATGCATTTAGTTTCAAAGGAATCCACTGACGGTTTCCTCCTAACATGGATTGATCATACGTTCCAGAAGCACTTCTACGTGCGTATTGCACTGGAATTCTTCGTACTGCTAATGTCAAATAGATACAAGCTACGATAATCAATAACCATAAAATTACTTCAATAACAACTAACATTGGTCCTCCGTTATTTTCTGTAATACGTGATTGGAATTCTTGGATGAAAGACATTGGTAGTCTTGCAATAATTCCAACCATAATTAATAACGAAATACCATTTCCAATCCCTTTATCAGTAATTTTTTCTCCTAACCACATGGCAAAGATAGTTCCGGCAGTTAGAATCATTACTGAAGAAAACAAGAATGAGAAAGAATTAAAACCTAGCAAAAATGCATCTGATGGCAATTGCACATACAAGTTATAGATGTAACTCGGTCCTTGTAGCAAGGTAATACCAATAGTTAACCATCTTGTAATTTGATTCATTTTCTTTCTACCGCTTTCTCCATCATTTTGTAATTTTTGCAGATAAGGAACCGCAATTCCCATCAGTTGCACCACAATGGAAGCAGAAATGTAAGGCATAATACCTAAAGCAAAAACAGATGCTTGTGCAAACGCACCACCTGTAAAAACGTTAATTAACCAACCAATTCCTTGATCTGTTTGATCTGTCAACGCTTGCAATTTCGTTGCATCAATACCTGGTAGAGTTACTTGCGTACCGAAACGGTACACAAGTAATAGTCCTAATGTGATTAAGATTTTATTTTTTAACTCTTCAATTTTCCAGATACTGGCTAATGTTTCAAAAAACTTCTTCATCCTGTTCACTAAGATTTTATAACGTTACAACTTCTCCTCCTGCTGCTTCGATAGCTGCTTGGGCAGAAGCTGAAAATTTATGAGCAGAAACTTTTAATTTTGCTTTTAGCTCTCCACGTCCTAAAACCTTAACTAAACTGTTTTTAGTAGCTAATCCTAAATCAACTAATTGAGAAAAATCTACAGTATCAGTTACTTTTCCGCTATCAACAAGACCTTGTAAAGCGTCTAAGTTAATTACAGCGTACTCAACTCTGTTAATGTTTTTGAAACCGAATTTAGGTACACGTCTTTGAAGTGGCATTTGCCCTCCTTCAAATCCGATCTTTTTCGAATAACCTGAACGTGATTTAGCACCTTTATGTCCTTTTGTAGAAGTTCCTCCTTTTCCAGAACCTTCACCACGACCAACACGTTTGTTTTGGTTGTGTACTGAACCGTTTGCTGGTTGTAAATTACTTAAATTCATCTATTGCGAATATTATTTAATTTCTTCTACAGAAACTAAGTGTTGAACTTTATTTACCATTCCTAAAATTGCAGTAGAAGCTTCATGTTCAACTACCATCCCAATTTTACGAAGTCCTAAAGCCTCTAATGTTCTCTTTTGGTTAAGAGGACATTTGATTTGGCTTTTTACTTGTTTTATTTTGATTTTCGACATAATCTTTCAAATTAACCTTTAAATACTTTTTCTAAAGAAATTCCTCTTTGTTTTGCAACTGTAGAAGCACTTCTTAATCGTAATAAAGCATCGAAAGTAGCTTTCACCACGTTATGTGGATTCGAAGAACCTTGAGATTTAGATAATAAATCTGTAATTCCTACAGCTTCTACTACCGCTCTCACTGAACCTCCAGCAATAACTCCCGTACCTAATGATGCTGGCATCAACAATACACGCGCTCCACTGAATTTTCCTTTTTGTTCGTGCGGAATAGTATGTCCGTTTAATGGAATTTTAACTAAGTTTTTCTTAGCATCCTCTACTGCTTTAGCAATAGCTTCAGATACATCTTTAGATTTACCTAAACCGTGACCCACTACACCGTTTTCGTCACCTACAACAACAACAGCAGAAAAACCAAAAGCTCTTCCCCCTTTTGTTACTTTAGTAACACGGTTTACACTAACCAAACGATCTTTTAAATCAAGACCGCTTGGTTTTACAAATTCTACGTTTTTATAATTTTGATACATAACTAATTAGAATTTTAATCCAGCTTCTCTAGCGCCGTCTGCTAATGATTTAACACGTCCGTGGTATAAATAACCGTTTCTATCAAAAGATACAGTTTCAATACCTGCTTTTAAAGCTTTCTCTGCGATTAGTTTTCCAACCGATGCAGCAGTTTCAACATTGGTTCCTCTTGTTATCCCAGCTTCTCTTGACGATGCTGACACTAAAGTTACTCCATTTACGTCATCTATGATTTGTGCATAGATTTCTTTATTACTTCTGAATACAGAAAGTCTAGTTCTAGCAGGAGTTCCGCTAACAGTCTTTCTAATTCTGAACTTTATACGTTGTCTTCTTTCAGATTTTGTTAATGACATAGTCTTAATTTTTAAGCTGATTTACCTGCTTTTCTTCTTAATTCCTCACCTACAAACTTGATACCTTTTCCTTTGTAAGGCTCTGGCTTACGGAAAGAACGGATTTTTGCAGCTACTTGACCTACTAATTGTTTGTCATGAGAAGTTAATTTTACTAGAGGGTTTTTCCCTTTTTCTGATATTGTTTCTACTACGACTTCAGGAGCAACTTCCAACACGATATTGTGAGAGAATCCTAAAGCTAAGTCTAGCTTTTGCCCTTGGTTTGCAGCACGGTAACCTACCCCTACAAACTCTAAAGTGATTGTAAATCCTTCAGAAACACCAGTAATCATATTGTTAATCAAGCTACGAAACAATCCGTGTTTTGCTCTTTCATCTTTATCGTCAGATGATCTTTCAACAATCACTTGATTATCTTCTACTTTAACACTAACTGTATCGAATTTCTGAGTAAGCTCTCCTAATTTACCTTTAACAACAATAACGCCTTCTTGAACATCAACTGTTACACCAGCAGGAATTGCTATCGGACTTTTTCCTATTCTTGACATTTCTTAGTCTTTTTAAATTAGTATACGTAACAAACTACTTCGCCACCAACATTTAGTTGTTTTGCTTGTTTCCCAGTCATCAATCCTTTTGATGTAGAAACGATTGCAATTCCTAAACCATTTAAGATTCTTGGAAGGTCAGTTGCAGAAGCGTATTTACGCAAACCTGGTTTACTAATTCTTTGGATATCTCTAATCACAGACTCTTTTGTGTCTTTATCGTATTTCAAAGCTATTTTGATTGTACCTTGAACGGTAGTATCATCAAATTTATAGCTTAAGATATATCCTTGATCGAATAAAATTTTCGTGATTTCTTTTTTGAAGTTAGATGCTGGGATCTCTACCACTTTGTGGTTTGCACGCACAGCATTTCTAATTCTTGTCAGGAAATCTGCTATTGGATCTGTATACATTGTTTTTACCTTTAAATCTTAATTACCAACTTGCCTTTTTAACTCCTGGTATCAACCCTTGGTTAGCCATCTCACGGAAAGTAACACGAGAAATACCGAATTGACGCATATACCCTCTAGGTCTTCCAGTTAATTTACATCTGTTGTGTAAACGTACAGGAGAAGCATTTTTAGGTAATTTTTGTAACCCTTCGTAGTCACCTGCTTCTAAAAGAGCTTTTCTTTTGTCTGCGTATTTAGCTACTAATGCTTGTCTTTTAACCTCACGGGCTTTCATTGATTCTTTAGCCATAACTCTTAATTCTTTTTAAAAGGTAATCCTAATTCAGCTAATAACGATTTTGCTTCTTTATCTGTTTCAGCAGATGTCACAAACGTAATATCGAAACCAGCGATTTTGTTTACTTTATCAATATTGATTTCAGGGAAAATAATTTGCTCAGTTACACCTAAGTTATAATTTCCTCTACCGTCGAATCCATCAGATTTAATACCAGAGAAATCTCTCACTCGTGGTAAAGCTGAAGTAACCAAACGATCTAAGAATTCATACATTCTTTCTCCACGTAGCGTAACTTTAGCTCCGATCGGCATACCTTTTCTCAATTTGAAAGAAGCAACGTCTTTCTTAGAAATAGTAGCTACTGCTTTTTGTCCTGTAATTTTAGTTAATTCCTCAACTGCGTAATCAACTAATTTTTTATCAGATACAGCTGCACCTACACCACGGCTAACAACAATTTTCTCAAGTTTAGGAACTTGCATAATGTTCTTGTATCCAAACTCCTCTTTAAGAGCAGAGATCACTCTGCTTTTATATTCTTCTTTAAGTCTTGGTATATAAGCCATACTATAATACTTGATTTGATTTTTTAGAAACTCTTACATTTTTTCCATTTTCATTTCTTTGGATTGCTACTTTCGTAGTCTCATTTGTTTTAGGATCTACGATCGCTAAATTAGAAATGTGGATAGGAGCCTCTTTTTTAACAATTCCACCTTGAGGGTTAGTAGCACTAGGCTTAACATGCTTAGAAATGATGTTTACCCCTTCAACAATAGCTTTGTTTTTTTCGCGTAAGATACGTACGATTTTTCCTTCTGATCCTTTGTGATCTCCAGCGATAACACGTACAGTATCTCCTGTTTTAATCTTTAGCTTCATCATGTTTAGAACGAATTACAACACCTCAGGTGCTAATGATACAATTTTCATGAATTGTTTTTCACGAAGTTCTCTTGCTACTGGTCCAAAAACACGAGTTCCTTTCATTTCACCTGCAGCATTTAACAATACGCAAGCGTTATCATCGAATCTAATGTATGATCCATCAGCTCTTCTAACCTCTTTTTTAGTGCGGACAACTACAGCAGTAGAAACAGCACCTTTTTTCACACTTCCATTTGGAGTTGCGTCTTTGATACTTACTACAATTTTGTCTCCTACTGAAGCGTAACGACGCTTAGTTCCACCTAACACACGGATTGTCAAAACTTCTTTTGCTCCCGTGTTATCTGCTACTTTAAGTCTAGATTCTTGTTGTACCATAATTATTTCGCTCTTTCAATGATTTCTACTAATCTCCAACATTTTGATTTAGATAATGGACGAGTCTCCATAATTCTAACTGTATCACCAATGTTGCAGTCGTTCGTTTCGTCGTGAGCCACATACTTTTTAGTCTGTTTCACGAACTTTCCATATAACGGGTGTTTTACTTTTTTTACTTCAGAAACAACAATAGATTTCTCCATTTTGTTACTAGTAACAACACCTATTCTTTCTTTTCTTTCTTTTCTATTTTCCATCTTTCAGCAGAATACAATTATTGTAACTCTCTTTTGCTTAGCTCAGTATTCACTCTTGCAATTGTTCTTCTCACCTTTCTGATTTGAAGAGGGTTCTCGATAGGAGAAATTGCGTGAGTAGCTTTTAAGCTATTTAATGCGTTAGTCAATTCTTTTAATTGCTCTTGTAAATCAGCTACAGATAGGTTTACTATTTCAGATTGTTTCATGATAAATTTCTATTATGCTTCGAAATCTCTAGCAATTATAAATTTTGTTTTCACAGGAAGTTTTTGAGCAGCTAAGCGTAAAGCTTCTTTCGCTACAGCTAGTGGCACACCACCAACTTCAAACATTATTTTTCCTGGTTTTACCACAGCAACCCAGTATTCTACTGCACCTTTACCTTTACCCATACGCACTTCAAGAGGCTTCTTAGTGATTGGTTTGTCTGGGAAAATCTTGATCCACAATTGTCCTTCACGTTTCATGAAACGAGTTGCAGCGATACGCGCAGCCTCGATTTGACGAGAAGTAATGAAAGCTGAATCTAAAGATTTAATTCCGAACATCCCATTTGAAAGTTCATGCCCTCTTTGGGAAATCCCTTTCATCTTACCTTTCTGTACCTTACGGTATTTTGTTCTTTTAGGCTGTAACATTTTTCTTCAGTTTAAAAATTACTTTCTTTTGCGTTGGTTAGGTCTACCTTTACTAGATCCTGCTGGAGATTTGGATTGTTTTTTATCCATACCAGCTAACGGAGAAAGATCTCTTTTACCGTAAACCTCACCTTTCATGATCCACACTTTAATTCCCATTCTACCGTAAGTAGTATGAGCTTCAGCAAGTGCATAATCGATGTCAGCTCTGAAAGTAGATAATGGAATTCTTCCTTCTTTGAATGATTCTGAACGTGCCATTTCAGCACCATTCAAACGACCAGAAATCATTACTTTGATTCCCTCAGCATTCATTCTCATCGCAGCACCAATAGCCATACGGATAGCTCTACGGTAAGAAATTCTGTTTTCAATTTGACGCGCGATACTAGCAGCCACTAAAAACGCATCAAGTTCAGGTCTTTTAATTTCAAAGATATTGATTTGAACTTCCTTATCTGTAATCTTTTTCAATTCCTCTTTCAACTTGTCTACCTCTTGCCCACCTTTTCCGATAATGATACCAGGTCTAGCAGTAGTGATAGTAACGGTTACAAGTTTCAAAGTTCTCTCAATGATTACTTTTGATACACTAGCTTTTGATAAACGAGCATGGATATACTTTCTGATTTTGTGATCCTCGGCGATTTTGTCACCGTAATCATTTCCACCATACCAGTTTGAGTCCCATCCTCTAATAATACCAAGGCGATTCCCGATCGGATTAGTTTTTTGTCCCATACTGTTTATTAATTGCTTTGTGTGTTATTATTAGATCCTAATACGATTGTCACGTGATTAGAACGTTTTCTTATTCTGTGTGCTCTTCCTTGAGGTGCAGGACGAAGTCTTTTCAACATCATTCCTCCATCTACTCTAATTTCTTTCACAAAAAGTCCAGCTTCTTCCATGTTTTCTTCGCTGTTTTTTGCTTGCCAGTTTGCAATTGCAGACAAAAGTAATTTCTCTAAGTTACGAGAAGCATCTTTTGTGCTGAATTTCAATATATTTAGAGCTTTTTCTACTTTCTGTCCTCTTACTAAATCCGCTACTAAGCGCATCTTTCTTGGAGAAGTAGGGCAATTGTTTAGCTTGGCAAAAGCAACTTGCTTATTAGCTTCTTTAATTTGCTCAGCTCTTTCTCTTTTACGAACTCCCATAGCTTCTTATTATTTTTTACCTTTATTCTTTGCACCAGCGTGACCTCTAAACGATCTTGTTGGTGAAAATTCCCCTAACTTGTGTCCAACCATGTTCTCTGTTACATATACAGGAACAAATTGACGACCATTATGTACTGCGATAGTCTGTCCAACGAAATCTGGAGTAATCATAGAAGCTCTTGACCAAGTTTTGATAACAGCTTTATTTCCAGACTCTACATTTTTAAGAACTTTCTTCTCTAACTTAAAGTGAACATAAGGTCCTTTTTTTAACGAACGTGCCATGTCTTACTCTTTTATTTCTTTCTACGTTCAACGATATACTTGTTACTCGACTTAACTTTAGAACGAGTTCTATAACCTTTAGCAGGCATCCCGTTTCTTGAACGTGGATGTCCTCCAGAAGAACGACCTTCTCCACCTCCCATTGGGTGATCTACCGGGTTCATTGCTACAGCTCTTGTTCTAGGTCTTCTACCTAACCATCTAGATCTACCCGCTTTACCAGAAACGATTAATTGGTGATCGTGGTTCGATACAGCTCCAATAGTAGCCATACAAGTTAACAAAATCAAACGCACCTCACCAGAAGGCATTTTAATTGTTGCATACTTACCATCTCTTGCTACTAATTGAGCGAAAGTACCAGCTGAACGAGCAATTACTGCTCCTTGACCAGGACGTAGTTCGATACAAGAAATAACAGTTCCTAAAGGAATTTTACTTAAAGGCATTGCATTCCCTACTTCAGGTGATGCATCTGGTCCTGAAACTACAGTTTGTCCAACTTTAAGACCAGCTTGTGCGATAACGTATGTTTTAGCTCCATCCGCATAAGCAAGTAATGAAATAAATGCTGAACGGTTTGGATCATACTCGATTGTTTTAACAATTGCAGGAACTCCTTCTTTTGTTCTTTTGAAATCGATGATACGATATCTTTGTTTATGACCACCACCTGTGTAGCGCATGGTCATTTTTCCTTGACTATTTCTACCTCCAGATTTTTTTTTCGGTGCTAGTAAACTACGCTCCGGCTTATCAGTTGTTATAGCGTCAAAACTATTTACAACTCTAAAACGCTGACCTGGGGTAATAGGTTTTAATTTTCTAACTGACATTATTTATTAGATATTTGAATAAAAGTCTATATTATCTCCTTCTTTCAATTCAACTATTGCTTTTTTGAAAGCATTAGTTTTAGCGTTAATCATACCGCTTTTTGTATACTTAACAGAACGCTTAGCGCCATAGTTCATAGTATTCACGTTAACAACACTAACACCATAAGTAGCTTCTACTGCTTTTTTGATCTCAATTTTGTTCGCTCTTCTATCAACTACGAAACCATAACGGCCAAAAACTTCACCGTCTTTTGTTACTTTTTCTGTAATTATAGGCTTAATTAAAACACTCATGTTCTTATTATTTGCTTAAATTTTCAACAATTCCAGCCACAGATCCCTCTGTCAAGACTAAGCTTCCCGCATTTAAAATCGCGTAAGTACTTAATTCTGAGTTAGTTACAACAGCAGCCTTCTCTAAATTGCGTGATGACAAATATACATTTTTATTTGATTCACCCAACACAAATAGAGATTTTTTATTTTCTAACCCTAAAGCTTTCAATACACTAATGAAATTCTTAGTACTTGGAGCTTCAAAGTTGAAGTTTTCTAAAACGATTAAGTTCTCTTCGCGAACCTTAATTGAAAACGCTGATTTTCGAGCTAAGCGTTTTAAGTTCTTATTCAATTTGAACGAGTAGTTTCTTGGTCTTGGCCCGAAGATTCTTCCTCCTCCTCTGAATACTGGTGACTTGATGCTACCTGCTCTTGCCGTTCCAGTTCCTTTTTGCTTCTTAATCTTGCGCGTACTTCCAGCAATCTCAGCTCTTTCTTTTGCTTTGTGCGTTCCTTGTCTTTGGTTTGCTAAATATTGCTTAACATCAAGGTATACTGCGTGATTATTTGGCTCAATTCCGAATACTGAATCTAAAAGTTCAACTTTTCTTCCAGTATCTTTCCCTGTAATATCTAAAACTTTTACTTCCATTACTTCTGAATGATTACATAAGAGTTTTTGTGTCCTGGAATAGCTCCTTTTACAACAAGTAGGTTCTTATCAGCCACTACTTTTAAAACTCTAAGATTTTGTACTGTTACATTTTCTCCTCCAGTTCTTCCTGCCATGCGCATTCCTTTGAATACTCTAGATGGATAAGAAGAAGCCCCTACAGAACCTGGTGCTCTTAAACGGTTTTTTTGACCGTGAGTAACTTGACCTACTCCGCCAAATCCATGACGTTTAACAACCCCTTGGAAACCTTTTCCTTTAGATACACCTTGAACGTCTACATATTCTCCTTCAAGAAACAAATCAACCGTGATAACATCACCTAATTTGTACTCTCCTTCGAATTCTTTGATTTCAACGACTTTTCTCTTAGCAGATGTTCCCGCTTTCTTAAAGTGACCTAACTCAGCTTTAGTAGCGTGTTTCTCTGTCTTGTCATCGAAACCAAGTTGTAACGCTTCATACCCGTCAACCTCATTGGTTCTGACTTGGGTAACGACACATGGACCAACTTCGATTACTGTACATGGAATGTTTTTTCCATTTTCGTCGAAAATACTAGTCATGCCGATTTTTTTACCAATTAACCCAGACATAAATATTTAATTAAATTATTTGAAACTTATTTAAAAGAATGAAGCATTAGCGTATATAACTACGCTAATACTTATTCTATTTTTTAGTTTGAAATTGCTTTCAGATTATCACACTTTAATCTCAACTTCTACACCGCTTGGTAACTCTAATTTCATTAAAGCATCAATTGTTTTAGAAGAAGAAGAATAAATATCTAACAATCTTTTGTAAGAACTAACTTCAAATTGCTCTCTAGCTTTTTTGTTTACGTGTGGTGAACGTAAAACAGTAAAGATTTTTTTATGAGTTGGTAACGGAATTGGACCTGTTACTACTGCACCTGTACTTTTTACAGTTTTTACGATTTTCTCTGCTGATTTATCAACCAACATATGATCGTAAGATTTTAATTTTATTCTGATTTTTTGACTCATTTTCTCGAAAATTAAGCGTTTCCTTTTGCTTTAGTGATTACAGCCTCTGAAATGTTTGATGGTGTTTCAGCATAGTGAGAGAACTCCATTGTAGAAGTAGCTCTACCTGATGACAATGTTCTCAATGTAGTTACATATCCGAACATTTCTGATAATGGCACAGAAGCTTTAACCACTTTTGCTCCATTTCTATCATCCATACTGTTGATTTGTCCACGACGACGGTTCAAATCCCCAACGATATCACCCATGTTTTCTTCAGGAGTCAATACCTCTAATTTCATGATAGGCTCAAGAATTACAGCACCAGCAGCTTTAGCAGCAGCTTTGTAACCCATTTTCGCTGCTAATTCGAACGATAAAGCATCCGAGTCAACCGCGTGGTATGAACCATCTGTTAAAGTTACTTTCATCGAATCCATTTCGAAACCTGCTAAAGGCCCTTGTTTCATCGCTTCTTTGAATCCTTTTTCTACAGAAGGAATATATTCTTTTGGTACGTTACCACCTTTCACCTCATTTACGAACTGCAATCCAACGAATGGTTTTCCATCCACATCATCAGCAGGTCCAATTTTAAACACGATATCCGCGAATTTACCACGTCCACCTGATTGCTTTTTATAAGCTTCTCTGTGTTGTGCATCACGAGTAAGTGTTTCTTTGTATTCAACTTGAGGCTCCCCTTGGTTCACTTCAACTTTGAATTCACGTCTCATACGGTCGATTAACACATCTAAGTGTAACTCTCCCATACCAGAGATTACTGTTTGCCCAGAAGCTTTATCTGTTTTTACAGTAAACGTTGGATCCTCTTCAGATAATTTAGCTAAAGCAGTCCCCATTTTATCCATATCCGCTTTTGTTTTCGGCTCAATAGCGATACCGATAACTGGATCAGGGAAATCCATACTTTCTAATACAATTGGGTGTTTTTCATCACATAATGTATCTCCAGTTTTGATATCCTTAAATCCTACAGCCGCTCCAATATCTCCAGCCTCAATATATTCGATTGGATTTTGTTTGTTCGCGTGCATTTGGTAGATACGAGAAATACGCTCTTTGTTTCCAGAACGCGTGTTCAATACATAAGAACCAGCATCTAAGTGTCCTGAATAAGCTCTAAAGAAAGCCAAACGTCCTACGAAAGGATCGGTGGCAATTTTAAATGCTAATGCAGCAAACGGCTCAGAAACTGACGGCTTACGCACAACTGGTTCTTCAGTATCAGGATTTGTTCCTTCGATAGCCTCCTTATCCATTGGAGAAGGTAAGTAACGACAAACAGCATCCAACATAAACTGAACCCCTTTATTTTTGAAAGATGAACCACAAGACATTGGGATGATGCTCATATCTAATGTAGCAGCACGTAATGCTCTATGGATTTCGTCCTCAGTAATTGAGTTTTCATCTTCCATATATTTTTCAAGAAGATTTTCGTCATAAGCCGCGATCTCCTCGATTAATTGACCTCTGTATTGTTTAACATCAGCAACCATATCCGCTGGAATCTCCACAACGTCAAACGTAGATCCGTGATTTTCATCATGCCATACGATTGCGCGGTTTTTCACTAAGTCAACGATACCTTTGAAATCTGCTTCATCACCAATTGGTAAAACGATTGGCACTGCGTTTGATTTCAACATATCTTTCACTTGTTGACATACTGCTAAGAAGTTAGCTCCTTGACGGTCCATTTTATTAACGAATCCCATACGAGGAACTTTGTAATTATCAGCTAATCTCCAGTTCGTTTCAGATTGTGGTTCAACACCATCAACTGCACTAAATAAGAATACTAATCCATCTAATACACGTAAAGAACGGTTTACCTCAACTGTAAAGTCAACGTGTCCCGGAGTATCAATAATATTGAAGTGGTACTCCATAGACTCAGCGATCTTTTCACCTTGTTTAGTTGGGAAATTCCAAGTACAAGTAGTCGCTGCTGAAGTAATAGTAATACCTCTTTCCGCCTCTTGCTCCATCCAGTCCATTGTAGAAGAACCTTCGTGTGTTTCTCCCATTTTATGGTTTTTACCTGTATAGAACAAAATACGTTCTGTAGTAGTTGTTTTACCAGCATCGATGTGAGCAGCGATACCAATATTTCTTGTATATTTTAAATCTCTTGCCATTGTATAATTTTTCTGTATGGATTAAAATCTAAAGTGAGAGAACGCCTTATTAGCTTCAGCCATTTTGTGCGTATCCATTCTCTTTTTAACTGCAGCACCTTCTTCTTTAGCAGCAGCTAAAATTTCAGAAGCTAATCTTGCAGCCATAGATTTCTCATTTCTTCTTCTCGCATACAAAATCATCCACTTCATTGCCATAGAAATTTTTCTATCTGGACGAATTTGCATAGGGATTTGGAATGTTGCCCCACCAACACGACGAGAACGAACCTCTACGTGCGGCATAACGTTAGTTAAAGCATCTTTCCAGATCTCTAATGAAGTTTTCTCCTCATCTTGTTTTTTCTCTTCAACGATTGCTAAAGCATCATAAAATACTTTAAAAGCCGTAGACTTCTTACCGTCCCACATTAAGTTATTAACAAAACGCGTCACTAATTGATCATTAAATTTCGGATCTGGTAAAAGAGGTCTCTTTTTCGCCTGTCTTTTTCTCATGTCTTTTTCTTAAACGTTTAAACGATTATTTTTTGTCTTTAGGGCGTTTTGCACCATATTTAGATCTTCTTTGAGTTCTACCGTTTACTCCAGCAGTATCCAAAGCCCCACGTACGATGTGGTATCTAACACCTGGCAAATCTTTTACCCTTCCTCCTCTAACTAATACTATCGAGTGCTCTTGTAAATTGTGTCCTTCTCCTGGGATGTAAGCGTTTACTTCATTACCATTTGTCAAACGTACCCTTGCAACTTTACGCATTGCAGAGTTAGGTTTTTTAGGTGTAGTAGTATAAACACGCGTACAAACTCCTCTTCTTTGAGGACAAGAATCCAAAGCAACCGATTTACTCTTCTTAGTTAATTGGGTTCTCCCTGTTCTTACTAATTGTTGAATTGTTGGCATAATGTTTATTAATAATTTCTACAATATATTATTCCCCACTATATACGGGGTTGCAAATGTAGAAAGTTTTTTTCTTTTTTCAAAAGACAATTAATTAATTTTCAAGTAATTTATTTATTTTATTCTTTAAGTCTCAGCTTCTTACTTTTTTTATTTTACTTTACAAGCAAATATGCAACCCAAGTGTCGAAGTCCGTTTTCTCTTTTCTGTTCTTGTTATTCTTTTGTTTTGCCACCTATGGACAACAGATGACATTGACCCTAGAGCTTACCTCAACCGAGGAAAAAGAACGCATACTCCTTCAAGCGTTCGGCTATAAAAAAAAACATCTTGATTTACAATCTCTTATACAGACCATCGATAGTATCGACCAACACTTATACAAAAAAGGATATTTAGCCTTCACCAAAAGTAAACAACAAGACGAATTCACAACAACCTATACCTATATATTAGGAGTTCCCATTGGTCAAGTGGTTTTGTCTAATAAGCAATTATCCCCAATGCTTCAGCAGCAGCTTGGCTTCACTACGGACAGTCTCTCCTTGGATTTTGAGTTGCTTTCCGCTACATTACATCAATACAGCCAAAAACTAGACCAAGAAGGTTTAGGGATGTCCACCTTAGAGCTGAGCCATCACAAGATTCAAAACAATATTCTGTACTGTGATTTAGAGCTTCGTTTAACCACAAGTAGAAAATTAAATCACATTGAAATCCAAAGTATAAAGAAAATTCCAGAAAAAATCATTCAACACGTAACCAAGCGCTATCGCAATAAGCCCTATAGTGAACAATTGGTATCCGACCTAACAGCCACAGTCAGTGAATTAGATTTCTTAAAACAATATAAAACTCCAGAGACACTTTTTACTGCTGATCAGACTACACTGTTTTTATATGTCGACAAAGCCAACACCAATACCTTTGATGGTTTTATGGGCTTTAGCACAGATGAAAATGAAAAGTTCACCTTAGCGGGCTATTTGGATTTATCGTTACACAATGTCCTTAACAAAGGAGAATCTATCCAATTGTATTGGCGCAGTGATGCAAATAAACAAACGCAATTTGATTTTAAGACTTCCTTTGTATATCTCTTTAATACGCCTTTAAATATCCATGCTCAATTAAACATTCAAAAACAGGATACCATTTATCAGAATACGAAACTGGCTTTACAATTGGGATACGCTATTCGATACAATCAAAATATTAAAGTAGGGTACCAAAGTACCTCCTCGACAACCAATAGTGTTCTACCCTCCATGGAGAATTTCGACAGCAAATTCTACACCTTGAATTATACGGTGGTTAAAAAGCGTCCCTACCTCCCCTTGTTTCCAATTAATTATACTTTGGATGCCCTAGTTGGTACTGGAAAACGCACCACAGAGGATATAAAAGTGTCTCAGTATATGGTTCAACTTCAAGCGAGCAAAAACATAGCACTTGCACCAAAACACTACTTCTATGTCAATTGGACGTACTATGCTCTTTTTAGTGAAGATTATCTCGTCAATGAAATGTATCGTTTTGGCGGCACACAATCCCTCCGTGGCTTTCAAGAAAACAGCTTACTAGCAAATCAGCTCAATTTAATCAACACAGAATATCGCTTTCTAGTTCACCCGAGTTTGTATTTACATACCATTTTTGATTATGCCCTACAAGAATATAAACCTTTGGAGCAAAAGAACACCTTATATAGCATCGGTATGGGCTTGGGTTTCATTACTTCCTCTAGCTACTTTAATCTCTCTTTCGCGAATGGGAAACAACCGGGAATTCCTTTTTCTTTTGACAACACGACCATACATATTGGATTTAAAACTTTGTTTTAATCTTAGCTGCTATTACAGAAGTCATGAATGTTTGATTGAGTGACAAAAGTTTAGCCCTACCTGAAAAAACATCTAACGCATAATAAAAATATAACTACCTTTGCGCCATGGATCAGGAGAATCAAATTTTTGGTATTCGTGCGATAATCGAAGCCATTGAAGCAGGTAAAGACATCGATAAGGTATTCTTACAAAAAGATGCACAAGGTGAATTAATGAATGAGTTAATCAAATCATTAAAGCGAAATAATATTAATTTTTCTTATGTGCCTATTGAGAAGCTCAATCGCTTAACAAAGAAAAATCACCAAGGAGCAATTGGAACCATTGCCCCAATTTCTTTTGTTTCTTTGGAGGAGTTAGTAGAAACAACCCTAGAGAAAAAAGAAAAACCTCTATTTGTTGTTTTAGACCAACTGTCTGATGCCCGTAATTTTGGTGCTATCATCCGTACGGCAGTATGCTGTGGGGCTGATGGAATCATTATTTCTAAAAATGGCGCTGCTCCTGTAAATGGAGATACCATCAAAACTTCTGCTGGCGCTGTATTCAACATTCCCATTTGTAAGGTTGACCACATTAAAGATGCCGTTTTCTATTTACAAGGGTCAGGAGTAATGACCGTAGGTGCTACTGAAAAAGCGGAAAAAGAAATTTATGATGTAGATCTAAATATTCCATTGGCTATCATTATGGGTAGTGAAGATCGTGGAATCAATCCTTCTGTCTTAAAAATTATTGATGAGAAAGCAAAACTCCCAATGTTTAGCACCATCGACTCTTTAAACGTATCCGTGGCTTGCGGTGCATTTTTATACGAAATCATCAGACAACGACGCTAGTTGGAAATTGGAGAGGGAGGATAAATTACTCCTCCAGAAAAAAATAGATAATATAAAAGAGGGTCCAAAACTGGCACCCTCTTTGTTTTTAGCTTTATTCTGTCAACCATCAACGAATAATCTTCCTTAGTTCCCTTTTATATGACATCATAATACTTATATCATGCATCCATACTGCATCTAGTAAAAACACCATTTTAATGGACTTACTATGGAGTCACTATGGAGTCACTATGGAGTCATCTTAAACAATTCTTGTAGTTGGTTGCGTTCACAACTAACCTTTCGGTTTAGTTGACGACACCGCCTTTGGCACAGTGTCAAGTTGAGTGCTTCACTCCTCTCCCTTCAGCAACTCCTCTCCCTTCACCCATATACAACAGGTAAAGTCTTTCGATACGGATTTTTCAGTGCCTCTGCCTCGAGTACTTCTTTTGGGATGATTACAAAATTACCGCTATCATCAAAACATTGCATAAAAGGATCTTCGCTTTCTTTATAGTCTGGAGACTGCCAATCGTATTTATATACCTTCTCTGCATATACAGGTGATTTTAAGACAAAAGACAAAATCATCCCTGTGATAAATCCACTAAGGTGTCCCTCCCAAGAAATGCCCTCTTCGATATCTGGAAATACATACCAAATCATACTACCATAAAGCATCACAATAAGTAAAGACAGTGCCACCAATCGAAAATATTTGGTTTGAATTCCCTTAAAGAACATATAACTCACCAACACATAAATTAATCCACTTGCGCCAATATGATAGCTCTCTCTAGCAATCAACCAAGTACCTAATCCCGACAGTAGAATCCCCCATCCCAAGATTTGCCACACTTGTTTTTTATAAAAGAATTGCAGCAGAAGCAACAAAACGAGCAAAGCGACAGAATTATTGTAAATGTGTTTCAATCCTCCATGAATAAAAGGGCTGAATAAAATGCCTCGCAGCCCTTTCAGGGTACGAGGATAAATTCCGTATTGATAAAGTTCTAAATAATCTTTCCAATCCAACCAGTATACTGTCCAAATCAACATCAGAAACAGCACAGGAAGGATGATTAAATCAGCGGTTATAACGAGTTGTTTATCTTTCATTCGCGTATATTGTGTACTAGGTAAAACATAAAGATATAAAATAGTCTCACAAATCAACCATACACACCACAGGGTTTTCGACACAATTTTAATAGACCATTTTTTATTCGCTCGTTAGGTTGTATTTTTGTATTTCTCAAAATCGATGACCATGGATGCACCATTAGCAGAAAGAGTACGCCCACAATCCTTAGCCGACTACGTCAGTCAGGCACATTTAGTGGGTGAACAAGGAATCTTAACAAAACAATTACAAACTGGTTTTATTCCCTCTTTACTTTTTTGGGGTCCTCCTGGCACAGGGAAAACAACTTTAGCTGAAATATTAGCCAAAGAGAGTCAACGTCCCTTTTACGTGTTAAGCGCGATAAATTCAGGGGTTAAAGATGTACGCGAAGTAATTGAGAAGGCCAAGTCAAACCACGGCTTATTCACGGCACGTAATCCCATCTTATTTATTGATGAGATTCACCGTTTTAGCAAATCCCAACAAGATTCGCTTTTAGCAGCAGTGGAACGTGGTTGGATTACCCTTATTGGAGCGACGACAGAAAATCCAAGTTTTGAGGTAATTCCAGCTTTACTTTCGCGCTGCCAAGTATATACTTTAAATGCTTTTACAAAAGAAGACTTACGTGCTTTACTCGATCGGGCTATTGCGAAGGACTCTTTTTTACAATCGAAGAAAATAACTCTTCAAGAAACGGAGGCTCTTTTTCGTGTATCGGGTGGAGATGGTCGAAAGTTGTTAAATACATTTGAGCTTATTGTCAATGCAACCTTAGGAGATGAAGTGATTGTCACCAATGCGTATGTGATGCAAATCGTGCAAAAAAACACCGTACTCTACGATAAAACAGGAGAACAACACTACGATATTGTATCTGCTTTTATCAAGTCTATTCGCGGTAGTGATCCCAATGGGGCGATATATTGGCTGGCCCGAATGATTGAGGGTGGTGAAGATGTTAAATTTATCGCGAGACGTTTGGTAATTGCTGCTTCAGAAGATATAGGCAATGCGAATCCAACAGCTTTGATTATGGCGACAAATACCTTTCAAGCCGTTTCAGTTATCGGATATCCTGAGAGTCGAATTTTGTTGAGCCAATGTGCGATTTACCTTGCTACTTCGCCTAAGAGTAATTCTACCTATATGGCTATTGGCAAAGCTCAACAACTCGTCAAACAAACCGGAGACCTATCGGTACCTATCCACTTACGCAATGCCCCGACTAAATTAATGAAGGAGTTGGGCTATGGGGAAGATTATAAGTATTCTCATGATTACCCCAATAACTTTGTTGATCAAGAATTTTTACCAACAGAACTCAGTGGAACAGTTTTGTATGAACCTGGACATAACAGCAGAGAAAATGGCACTCGTGATTTTCTGAAAAACAGATGGCAATTTAAATACAACTATTAAAATGAAAGCCTGCTTTGCAGCAGGCTTTTGTATCTAATACGGAACAGTTTTGTATGAACCTGGACATAATAGCAGAGAGAATGGTACTGGTGATTTTCTGAAAAACAGATGGCAATTTAAATACAACTATTAATACAAAAACCTGCTTTAGAGCAGGCTTTTTATAGCTAATAAGGTAGTAACTTGAGGAAGTGTATCCGGAACTGATTTATGGTGTTCATTATAGTAAATCACATCCATTCCGATATGCTGTGCTCCTTCAATATCCGCCAAGAGATTATCTCCAATCATCACAGCATCTTGCACCTTCACCTGCGCCAATTGCAAGGCATAGTTGAATATTTTAGGATCTGGTTTCTTTACTCCTGCCAACTCAGAATTTGTTACCGTTTGAAAATAGCTTTCCATACCCGAGTTCTTTATTTTTCGCGTTTGTACTTGATCAAACCCATTGGTAATGATATGTAACTTATACTTTTCTTGTAAATAGTCTAAAATTTCGATTGCTCCATCAAACAAATAATTGTAGTTTGGTAAATACGCAAGGTAACGATCTCCTACTTCTAGCATCTGATCTGTTGATGTTGTATACGCCAACGAATGAAAGGTATCTCGAATTCGCCCTATACGCAGTTCTGCTTGTGACACTTGGTTTAGGCTATACCGATCCCAATAGTCAGCATTGATACTGACATAGTATTGCAAAAATTGTTCAATAGTAAACGGTAATTTCATTTCATCTAACACTTGTTCAAAAGCTAAGGCAGAATTTTTCTCAAAATCCCATAGCGTATGATCCAAGTCAAAAAATATATCGGTTTTGTGTTCAAACTTTTTCACTTCCATCGGTCTGTTTTCCAATTAAGGTACAAAAGTAATCATTTTAAAAAAACCACTGAAAATTAGAAGCGACCATGATCGACAAAACTGTAATAATCATGTTCGGTAATAATAAAATGATCGAGAATAGCAATATCCATGATATTTCCTGCTTCTTTAATCTTCTTAGTAATTTGAATATCGGCCTCACTGGGTAACAATTTCCCTGAGGGGTGATTGTGTACAAGAATAACTGCAGTGGCTTGTTTTTCGAGCGCGAGTTTAAACAAGATTCTCAAATCGACAATAGTTCCCGTCATTCCACCTTTGCTGATATTTATAGCATCGACCCATTGGTGTTTGATAAAGAGTTCTTTTTGATTCGGCACAATCCCTCTCACCTGATTGGCATTATTTAGAAAGATCACCCAGAACTCTTCATGGGTTAGTTCTCCTATTTTGGGTTGCATAAGTTCAAACACATCTCGACTACATGTAATTTTCGTTCGATTTATCCGATCTGCCATTCTCCGACGTTGTCCAAGTTCTAAAGCAGCCACAATAGCAATGGCCTTCGCTTCTCCGATTCCCTTGAAACGCTGTAAACTCATGACCGATTGTTTGGCCAGTTCAGCAAGACTGGATTCACTATCTTCTAAAATTTTTCGACTTAAGTCAAGCGCGGATTCATTCTTATTGCCTGAGTTGATTAAAATAGCGATTAATTCTGCATCACTCAAAGCACTCTTTCCTTTAAGGAGAAGCTTTTCTCTGGGGCGATCATCTTCTGCCCAAGCATGAATTGGTTTTTTGGTTTCAAACATGATAATAGAATTAGGAATATAATTCTTCCTATACTTCAAAAACCACTCCTAAATAACCTTATTTTGATCTTATTTTCAAAGCAAAACAAATAAAAAAGCCACCTAGTGGTGGCTTTAATTTGCTATATAGTTTGAACGAATGCATTCAAATCAAGTCCTCCATAATCTCCAGAACTCATGAATAACAATACGCTGTCTTTTAGGTCTAGTGTTTTAATAAAGGCTTTGAAGTCATCCGCATTGGTATAAGTTGTCAACGTTGGTAGGGCGAATGCTTCTTGCATTTGAGCGGCAGGAATTTCTGGCATACGCTTAATCTTTAAAGCTTCCAAGGAATAAAATACGACTGCTTGATCCGCTACATCTAAACTTCCCTTGTATTCAGACAAGAAATCGGCATTCAGACTACTATAGGTATGCAATTCTAAACAAGCTACCACCTTTTTCGTTGGGTATTGTTCTCGAACAGCTTTCATCGTTGCTTTTACTTTACTTGGCGAATGGGCAAAATCTTTGTATACTACAGTAGTTCCTTTGTCATACAATTTTTCTAAGCGTTTAGAGGCCCCTTTGAAACTAGTAATTGCATCAAAGAAATCATCTTCATCGATTCCCATGTTTTGACATACCCATTTAGCCCCACTAATATTATTGATATTGTGTTGACCAAATACTTCTAAAGGCATTGGACCTTCTGACGTCACTAAATAAGCAACTCCATCTACAATTTCATTTTCTAAGGTTGTATAGGGAATTTTTCGAATTGGATTGGTACATTCTTCAGCGAGTTGACGGACAATTTCATCCTCTTCATTGTAGATTAAAATTCCTCCATTGGTAATTTTATCAAGGAAAATGCGGAATTGATCTACATAGTTATCAAAAGTTGGAAATACATTGATATGATCCCAGGCAATACCGCTTACCAAGGCAATATTCGGTTCATATAGGTGAAACTTTGGCCTTCTATCAATTGGAGAAGACAAGTATTCATCTCCTTCAATAAGCATAAAATCATTTTTATCCGTTAGGTTTACCATGCGATCGAATCCTTCGAGTTGCGCTCCTACAAGATAGTCAACCTCAACACCATGGTAGTTTAAGACGTGTAAAACCATAGAAGTAATCGTCGTTTTACCATGAGATCCTCCGATAACCACTCGAGTTTTATTTTTCGCATGTTCATAGATGAATTCTGGGTACGAATAGATTTTCAACCCTAATGCTCTCGCTTGGATTAACTCTGGGTTATCTTCTTTTGCGTGCATTCCCAGGATTACAGCATCGATATCCGCAGTAATTTTATCGGCATACCATCCCTCTTGTTCTGGTAAAAGTCCTTGTTTTGCTAATCTGGTTTTAGAGGGCTCAAAAATAGCATCATCACTTCCTGTAACCACATCTCCTTTTGCCTGTAAAGCTAAGGCTAAATTGTGCATGGCACTTCCTCCGATTGCAATAAAATGTACGCGCATTATATATCTATTTTAGTCGATTTGTAATTGGCGTTAAAATTACAATTTTATTACTAAAAAATAGGTTCCTTTTTACATGGGACTATAAAAAAAGGAGGATTTTCAAGTTTAGTTTTCTTCCAACAAGGTGTGTTTTTCTATCTAGATTTCAAACAATTGACAGAAAAACCAAATTTAAACCCTTCCTTTACCAATCATTTTTGCTATTTAAATAATAATTAAGAATAAATATATTGTATTTTCGTAAAAAATTTTAAAAAAATCACCCTATGGACAATTACAATCCACCCCCTGTACCACAGCAAAAAAGTGGTAATAACACACAAGTTTTAGGAATTATTTCCCTTGTTTCAGGTATTATTGCTTTACCTGCCTCGTTCATTCCCTGCTTTGGAATGATTGCCATTATTGTCGCTGTTGCAGCTATTGTATTGGGTATTTTAGCTATTTCTAGTGCAAAGAAAAACAACGAATCTAAAGGTTTGGGAGTTGCTGGTCTTGTACTAGGCTCAATTAGCTTTGCTATCATTCTTCTTTGGGGACTTCTATTTGCTTCAGTTACAACAGCAGCCATCAAAAACATCGATGAACTAGAAAAAATGAGCACAGAAGGTTATGAGTACTATCTAGAAGATGAAGAAGACTCTCTTCACGACCAAGAAGAGACGATTTATATAGAGGAACAAGTAGCAGAATAAGGAAGTGACAAATTACAGGATAATCAACGGGATTTTTTTTGTTCTTATGTTGGGTTTATTCGGGTATCTATTTTTACTCACAACGTCAATGTCAAGCACATTAAGTATCCGCTCTGCATGTGAGGGATTACCAGAAGCCTGGTGTAGAAGTAGAGGATTAACCCGAGACTTTATCACTTTACTTCAAGGCAAAAAACAATTGATTAATCCTTATAGCTATCGTATTTTTTTATTTTTTGTCTATGTAAGTATCTCGAGAGGTTTTTTACTAATCCTTCCACAGAGACTTCAACAACGTAAAATGATTATTTGCGATATTCTTATACTAGGTATCTTTTTTTTATATGCTTTTCTACCTCTGTTAGGATTGGCTTACAAATAAAAAACAGCTTGTGATTCACAAGCTGTTTTTTATTTGTAAATACTTAACTAAAAGAATACTCAACAAAAAAAAGTAGTAAACTGACGTGTTTACTACTTTTGATATTTATTCTTTTACAATGTTCATTTCTTCAATCAGGTGTTGTGCATCTGCAAATTTATCGATGATAAATAATACATAACGAATATCTACATTGATGGTACGCTGTAATTCTGGATCGTAGATTACATCTCCAGCCATTGCTTCGATATTACCATCAAAAGCTAAACCGATTAACTCCCCATTTCCGTTTAACACAGGAGAACCTGAGTTACCTCCAGTGATATCGTGGTTTGTCAAGAAGTTTACTGGTAGGTGCCCTTCTTTATCTGCATACATTCCATAATTTTTGGTGTTATACAAATCGATTAATTTTTGTGGCACATCAAATTCATCATCTCCTGGTATGTGTTTTGCTACTGTCCCTTTTAAAGTTGTATACCAGTTTTCTTTTGCATCATTTACTTTTTCTCCTCTTGGTAAACCTTTTACGGTTCCATAAGTTAAACGCAACGTTGAGTTAGCATCGGGGTAGTATTTTCCTGTTGGATTACTCTTTCTTACTCCATCAACGAATAAGCGATATGCTTTTTGGTATTGATCTTCTAATTTGGCTAAATCCTCGCTTTTCGCGCGGTACTGCTCCATGATAGAAACTGATAGCTTCAACAAAGGATCTTTAGTCAATACTTCGCTTTTTGGATTAGCTAAGAAAGCTTCTACTCCTTTTTTATTCACAAAAACACTTTGGTTAAATGCTGTATCAACAAATTTAGCAAAGTCTCCGTTGTACTCTTTTTGAATTTGAGCAATATAAGGAGCAATTGCGTATCCATCAGACTTTGAAGCGTACAATTCCAATTGTTTGACTAACATTTCTTTTTCTAATGCTTCGTTTTGTCCTTCGTAGATTTCATCTACATAAGCCATAAACTCTTCGTGCATTTCTTTTCTCTTCTTTGCATCACCTGCTGCATAAGCTTCCATTCCTCCTGATAAACGATAAGGAGTAGCCGCTAAAGCTGATGTACGCAATAACGTCATTAAATAGTTGTCATGACGTGCTTTTTCATTTGTTGCTTTATAGTAAGCGTTGATATCGCTAATTACGTTTCCGTATTTTGCTTTGTAGTCTTTTTGATCCGCCCAGTGTTGGAATTCTTTTTCAGCTGTTGTTTTAGTTTCTACCGTTTGGTGTTGATTCAATGCATCAATCATTCCTTGTCTGTTCTTCCAGTAGTTAGCTACACCTGCATATTTTGATGCATAATTTAAACGCACAGCATCATCTTTTGCCATGTATTTTTTCATTACATCCATTCCTAATTTAGAACCTTCTACCCAAGCTGGATAAGCATATTCTATATTTTGCGCTACTCCTTGTGCAGGCATCCAACGGTTTGTTCTTCCAGGGTATCCTAAGATCATAGTGAAGTCTCCTTCTTTAATCCCTGCGATAGATACAGGCAAAGCGTGTTTCGGTCTCATTGGAACGTTTGCAGCGTCATATTCTGCTGGATTTCCATTTTTATCTGTATAAACGCGGAACATAGAGAAATCGCCTGTGTGACGTGGCCACTCCCAGTTATCTGTATCTCCACCGAATTTTCCAATGCTATTTGGTGGAGTTCCCACTAAACGAACATCATTGAAGTCCTCATACACGAAATAGTAGTATTCATTTCCTTGAAAGAATGATTTTACCGATACCGTGTATTTTCCATCACCATCATTTTCTTTTTGAATTTTAGCAATCTCTTGGTTGATTGTTTTCTCTCTTTCAGCTTCTGTCATCTTTTCATTAACTTGAGACAAGATGCGTTTCGTTACATCATCCATACGAACAAAGAAACGAACAGATAATCCTTTAGCAGGTCGTTCTGCAGCTTTATCTTTTGCCCAAAATCCGTTAGTTAAGATATCATCCTCTGGTGTGGATAAGTTTGCGATCTTATCATATCCACAATGGTGGTTGGTCAACACCAATCCTTGATTGGAAATAATTTCAGCCGTACATCCACCGTCAAATTGCACAATAGCATCTTTTAACGAGTGATTGTTCACGCTATAAATTTCTTCAGCTGTAAGCTGTAATCCCATTTTTTCCATATCGCGTTGATTCAAACGCTCAATGAACATTAAAAACCACATTCCCTCATCTGCCTTTAATTTAATAGGCGCAACAAGTAAAAATGCGGTCAGTAATAAAACGATTTTTTTCATAATTATAATAGTATGTTACTTCGTTTGCGAAGATAGTTTAATAAACAAAATAATTAATCCTTCTTGGGATCATTTTTAGGGGTATTTACAGTTGATGATGTGTTTTTCTCTTCCAATTCGCAGGATTCATCGAAGCCATAGCGTTTTCTTAGCTCATCAATTACGGATTTATTCCACAATTTAATACCCGTCATATAGGCCGTTCTGGCAATTAAGAAAGCTGCTACAGGAGACGTAATAAACAGGAAGAATACGATTGCAAACACTTTAGTTGTGATTGAAAACTCGGAAAAGTGAATAGCTGCTGCCCCAAGGATACATCCAATACCAAGCGTAGCCGCTTTAATGGTTATGGATAATCGCGTATAGAAGTCAGGCATTCTAAAAATACCAATAGAAGCAATTAAAATAAAAACAGCTCCTAGTGTACTCAATATCATGATTAGTATATCAGTCATCTCTATCTCTTTTATCTAAATAAAACGAAAAGGCTACCGTACTTAAAAAAGCAATAAGTGCCATGATCACGGCCACATCAAGGAAAATAGGATTATTGGCAATAAGGCTAAATAGTCCAATAAATCCAACGCCAACGGTAATCAACAAGTCAATAGCCACCACACGATCTACGACTGCAGGTCCTTTTAAAAATCGAATAAAGATCAAGACTAAGGACAAGCAGATGATCGGCATGACCACATTGATTAAATAAGTTTCTACTGTCATCGTAAAATAGCTAATAGTTTCTTTTCAGTTCGCTCTTTCATGCGTTGAATAAATTTGTCTTTATCTTTCAGATACATGGTGTGAATGAAGATATGACTTTTATCGTCAGCAATATCAATCACCATGGTTCCAGGAGTTAAGGCAATAATATTAGCCAACATGGTAATTTCAAAATCAGTCTTAGCATCGATTTCGTATTTGATAATTCCCGGTGTGGTGTGATAATTTGGTGTAATCACATCCATAGCTACTTGTAAATTCGCTTGTAGCATATCAACAAAGAAGTAAAATATAAAAACGATGATTTTGGGCACGCGATAAAAGTATTCTTTATCGGCTTTATTGGACGATGTTTTTGTTAACATCCACAGAATAAAGAAACCCGCTACTCCTCCAAAGAAGAAGTTGGCGTAGTTTAATTGTCCTGTGAGTGCCACCCAAACAAAGGTCAATAATATATTAAGTAAAAAATATTTTAACATACAGTTCTTTATTTAATGCCTTGTAACACGGATTCAATATAGATAGAAGGGTTCATCATTTCATGGGCAACACGTTGAGAAACCTCAAAAATCAAAGGTGCATTTAACCCGATAAACAGAGATACACCTGCTAGAGCAGCCACAGGTAAAATTAGGGCTACTTTTCCAGAGCTCACAAAAGGGGCAAAATGATCGATTTCTTCGCTATTTGGTTTCGGTAAATCTTTCCAAAACACTTCAGACCAAATGCGCGCTACAATAAACAACGTAACAAAACTCGCAAAGATTAACGTACCCAATAAGACATACTGTTCTAATCGGAATGCTTCCTGGAACAACATAATTTTAGGCCAAAAACCAGATAAAGGAGGAATTCCTACCAATGAAAACAGGATGACAGCGAACAAAATAGAAAGCTTAGGATAATCCTTATACAATCCACCTAATCGGTTAATATCTTGTGTTTCTCTAATTTTCTGAATTAATCCACTCATCATAAAAAGATTACTTTTGACAATGACATCGTGAATGAGATAAAAGATTACCCCGACAAAAGCTAATTCTGTATAGAGTCCAAATCCTGCAATCAAATATCCGATATGACAGACGATAAAGTACGAAAGAATACGGCGAATATTTCTTTTATTGATGGCACCTAATGCTCCACTAATCATCGTAAATATAGCGATAACCACGAATACCCCTAAAATAAAATCATCGGGTTGGAATACGATGGTAAACACGCGAAACATCGAATACACGCCCATTTTGGTTAATAGTCCTCCAAAAATTGCTCCGATAGCAGAAGGAGGCGTATGATAAGAAGAAGGCAACCAGAAGTACATCGGAAAGACCGCTGATTTAATTCCAAATCCCACAAAAAACAGCAAAGCTGTTACAGTTACCAACCCTCTATTTTCAACAATAGCCACTTGATGTGCTAAATCTGCAATATTCAAACTTCCCGTAATACCATACAGAATACCAATAGCTGTCAGGAAAATTGTAGAAGCCAACATATTCATGGTCACATACTTAACCGCAGACTCCATTTGTCTTTTCTTTCCTCCTAGTGTTAGCAAAACAAAAGAGGAAATAATAACGACTTCAAACCACACGTATAAATTGAAGATATCTCCTGTTAAAAAGGCACCTAGCAATCCCATAATCAAGAAATGGAAGATAATAAAATAACCATACTTGATACGGCTAATGTTTATAGCAGAAGTAGAGTAAATACCAACGGCTAGGGCTACTGTTGCTGTTAAGAGTACCATGACAGCACTTAGCGTATCGGCTACGAAAGTAATTCCAAAAGGTGCTCTCCAACTTCCTAGCTGTAGGATAATTGCACTATGTTCCCAGGTAGCAAGGAATAAATTCCAACACAATAGAAAAGCAATACTATTACCTATGATGCTTATTATTTTCTGAATTTTTACATTCTTCCAAAAAATCAATAAGACTACCGCTGTAAGCATATGAGCAAAAATGGGTGCTAATATGAAATTTGAAATCATATATCTAAATCTTGAATATTAAGGGAATCTAAATCATCTGTTCCGGTTGTACTATAAACCTTATTCAACAAAACAATAGCGAAGGCAGTTAAACCAAAACTGATTACAATTGCAGTTAGAATAAGTGCTTGTGGCACTGGATCGGCATAAGCATCAAAAAACTGCGTATGTTCCTCATCAATAATAGGTGCTTTTCCCTTTGTCAATTCTCCCATGAGAAAAATAAGGATATTCGCTCCGTTTCCCAACATCATCAGTCCGAGAAGTAGTTTGACCATACTTCTGCGGAACATTAAGTAAATTCCCGCAGAATATAATATACCGACTAAAACGACGAGTAGTAATTCCATCTAAATCTTTCTAATTAATTAAACGTTTTCGGAGATAGTGAACAGAATGGTTAAGACCACACCAATCACAACCAAATACACTCCGACATCAAAAAACAAAGCTGTCCCCACTGCGCCAATAACCGCAACAGATTCAGCAAACCACACTCCAGTCATCACGGGTAAACCAATAAAAACGGGAATTATTGCACTAATAATGGAGATAGACAAACCTAGACCAATTAAACGCATAGGTGAAAATTGGAATAAAGCTAAAGTTTGTTTTGTGCTATAGGCAAAAGAATGCAACACAAAAGCAATGGAAGCAATTAACCCCCCTACAAAACCACCTCCAGAGAGATAATGTCCTCTCAATAAGACAAACAAAGAGAACAAAATCAATAACGGCAATAAATAATTGGTTGCCGTTCGCAAGATGGTTGAATCTAAAACGTGGTATTTATTCTGATATTTCTTCATCTTTTGTTCTGTATTTTAAAAGACCATATACACCTAATGCGGCGATTGACAGTACAATAGTCTCAATTAATGTATCAAAGCCTCTGAAATCCACGAGAATAACGTTGACTACGTTCTTCCCTTTAGCTAAAATGTAGGCATTTTCGGCATAATATCTACTAATTTCTTTATCCGCTGGTGATACTAAAGCCTGTAATGTAATCAGAGAAATTAATCCTCCAAAAGCAATAGAAACTACGGCATCCCTAAATTGAATTCGTCGGTTACTCAGCTTTAAGAAACCGGGTAACTTGAATAATACGAGTACAAATAGCACAACAGTTAAGGTATCAATTGCGAATTGGGTCATAGCCAAATCGGGTGCTCCATAGAACACAAAAATCAAACAGATACAATACCCTACCACGCCTGTAGCAGCAATGGCAGACAGACGAGAAGGCGTGTTAATGGCAAAAAATATCGCGATTACCGTAATCAAGAAGACGACTAATTCATAGACCCTAAATTCAGACAAATCCTCCGTATTGACGCGAAGTGGCACATCTGCAAAAAGTTTATATCCCACTAATCCAATGAAAAACACAATGATGACCATCAGATAAATGCGCAAATACCCACTTTGAAATAATCTCGTATAGGCGTAGGCAAATAATCGGAACTTTTCAATGGCAAATCCAAAGAGATGTTGAGGAGAAAAGGTATAAAAACGCGAGACAGTAGTCAGGGAATTTTCGTAGCCTTTAAAAACGAAATACAGGGCTGTTCCCAATAGAATTGTTGCACCACTTAAGGCGACAATTTCATTAAAGCCATGCCATAAAGCCAATTCCATATCGATGGGTTTTCCACCTATTGCTCTCGCTACGGCAGTCAAAATTTCTTCGTTTACTAGTTGGGGCAAGAGCCCAAATCCAAGACTTAATGTAGCTAAAATAACTGGAGGCATCCACATTTGCATGGAAGGCTTAGGAACGTCTTGGCACAACACTTTAACTTTACCAAAGAAGGGTTTGATTCCGACAAGAAACCCCGAGGCTGTCAAAAACACATTGGTTAAGACGGCAGCTCCTGTAAAAGCAAGTGCCCACTGATTAAGAGGATAGGTATAAGTAGCCTCATATATAATTTCCTTCCCAATAAATCCGAAAGTAAATGGAATTCCAGCGCTAGATAGCGCAGCAATTAAAGCGGCCCCTGCTAAAGCAGGCATTGTTTTGCGCAGTCCTCCGAGTTGAGTGATATCACGTGTATGGGTTTGATGATCTACCGTTCCGGTGACCAAGAAAAGTGCTGCTTTATATAGGGCGTGAACTAAAATAAAAATAGTAGCCGCATAGATTGCCTTCTCTGATCCTACGCCGAGAAGAAAAACAATCAGTCCAAGCGCCGAAATGGTTGTATAAGCCAAGATTCCTTTCATATCCTTTCGGAAGACCGAGTGTATAGCGCCAAATAACATGGTTAAACCACCGATTACTTGTAAAGTGGTATTCCAATACAGGTGATCTCCTAAAATAGGCGTAAAACGCGCTAAAAGATAGATCCCTGCTTTCACCATGGTAGCGGAATGCAAATAAGCCGATACAGGTGTTGGAGCTTTCATGGCACCAGGCAACCAAAAATGGAAAGGAAATTGAGCTGATTTAGTAAAGGCTCCCATGAACAAGAAGAATAGCAAAATGCCGTACACACTATTTTCTTTTAGAAAATCGGCTTGTGTCAGTAGTTCGTGAATCGAATATGTACCTGCTATTCCTCCGATAATTGCGGCAAAGGAAAGTAGAAAAAATCCACCAAGTCCAGTGATGCCCAGTGCCCAAAGTGCACTTTTGCGCGAATCTTCTTCTTCGTTATTAAATCCAATCAAAAAGAAAGAAGTTATACTTGTTAGTTCCCAGAAAATAAAAAGGGAGATCAAGTTATCAGCTAACACGACCCCAAGCATAGCTCCCATAAAGAGTCCTAAAAAGGCAAAAAATCGATGAATATAGACATGCCCTTTGAGATAATAGGAGGCATACCAATAGACGAGAGTTCCAATCCCGGTGATGAGCAAGGAGAACAAGAGGGACAAACCATCTAATTTAAAATCAAAAGCAATACCCAAGGAAGGTACCCATTCGTTTCTAAAGAGTAAGACTTCCTTTCCTGACCTAATTTTTGGCAAATAGGAAAGGAAATAAAAGAAAAGACTTCCTGGTAGTAAAGTTAATAATCCTGTAAATTTAGAACGTTCTAACCCCTTCAAAAAAAGTGTACTAAAAGCTAGTACAAAAGTGAGTAAAATAATAAATAGCATATAGGAGCTTTATTTCTCTTTTTCAAATATTTCTATTGAGGGTAAATATATAAAAAAATCAAAAAAAAACGAATAAAAGCCAAATAACACGCTTGTTTTTAACAAAAAAATAACCATTTTTTTGCTTCTTATGGCATAAAAAAAGCGAGACGTTACAGTCTCGCTTACTGGGCTAGTTATTTAACATTTGCCACAATTTATCTTTTAACTCCTGAAGACCTTGATTCGCTACTGCCGAAATAAACATATAAGGAACTCCTTCTAATGCTATATCCAGCTCTGCTTTCATTTCTGCTTTTAGTTCTTCATCCAGCATATCTGATTTTGTAATCACTAAAAGGCGATCTTTATCCAACATTTCCGGATTATATCGTCTTAACTCGTCAAGTAAAATTTCATATTCTTTTTGAATATCTTCTGCATCTGCAGGCACCATAAAAAGGAGCGTTGAATTGCGTTCAATATGTCTCAAGAAATAGTGTCCTAATCCTTTTCCTTCTGCTGCTCCCTCGATAATTCCAGGGATATCTGCAATAACAAAGGACTTAAAATCGCGGTAAGCGACAATTCCTAAGTTGGGTTTCAAAGTTGTAAAGGGATAATCCGCAATCTTGGGTTTAGCCGAAGTTAACACCGATAAGAGTGTAGATTTTCCAGCATTTGGAAATCCTACTAATCCAACATCAGCCAACACTTTCAGCTCTAAGATGATATCCAGCTCTTGGCCAGGCATCCCTGGTTGTGCATAACGAGGAGTTTGGTTTGTTGATGTTCTAAAGTGCCAGTTTCCCAACCCTCCTTTTCCACCTTGTCCTAATATTCTCTTCTCGTTGTGCTCCGTAATTTCAAAAAGAATTTCTCCTGTTTCTTTATCTTTTACCACTGTTCCCAAAGGTACTTCAATAACGCGATCTTCACCATCTGCTCCTGTACTTCTTGAACTACCACCATCACCTCCATGTCCCGCTTTAATATGGCGCATGAACTTCAGGTGATACAACGTCCACAATCCTTCGTTACCGACAATATAGACATGACCTCCACGTCCACCATCTCCACCATCAGGACCTCCTTTTTCAATAAATTTTTCTCGGTGTAAATGCGTAGAACCTCTTCCACCTTTTCCTGAGGCTACATAGATTTTTACGTAGTCTACAAAATTCCCTTCAGTCATCTTTTATTTTATTACCTTCTCTGAGTTTTTATCTTTTTTAATCAAAAGATTGATTAAATTAAACGGTCAATTACATGGCTTAATCGAGCTGTAATTTCTTCTACCGTTCCAATTCCATCCACTGAATTATAACAGTTTTTATCTGTATAATAATCAATTAACGGCGCTGTTTTTTCATTGTATTCTTCATAACGACTTCTGATGATTTGCTCATCTTGGTCATCTGCTCTCCCACTTGTTTTTCCTCTTTCAAGAATTCGCTGTACTAATACATCATCATTAGCTTCTAGCCCAACAGTTCCTACAAAGCGAATATTTTTCTTGGTTAATAAAGCTTCTAAAGCTTCTGCTTGTTGAATAGTACGAGGAAAACCATCAAATAAGAATCCTGCCTTATCCATGTTTTTCTCTACTTCATCAGCAAGCATATCAATTGTAATAGAATCTGGAACTAATTCTGCTCTATCCATAAAAACTTTGGCCTGTTTCCCTAATTCTGTTCCATTTTTTAGATTATAACGAAACACATCTCCGGTAGAAATATGAGTTAAATTGTACTTTTCTTTCAGAAATTCTGCCTGTGTGCCTTTTCCTGCACCAGGTTTTCCAAATAAAACTATTGCAATCATGCTACTATACTTTATTTATGCTGTTACTGTTTTTATTACTCTTTAATTTGATAAATCTCGGGAATATTGCGCCCATGCTTATCGTAATCCATCCCATACCCCACGATGAATTTATTCTCAATTTCAAAAGCGACATAATCTAATTTAATGTCTTTCGTATACGCCTCTGGTTTCAAACATAGGGTACAAATTCTAACTTCTTTTGGACGTTGTTGCTCAAAAAGCTGTTTTAATGCCACTAAGGTATTTCCTGTGTCTACGATATCTTCGATGATAATCACTCGTCGATCCGTTACGTCAATATCCAAGCCTAATAGTTGATTGACTTGATTGGACGACTGCGTTCCAATATACGAAGCCATCTTGACAAAACTCATCTCACATTCGCCTTTATACTGCTTAACTAAATCCGAAACAACCATGAAAGATCCATTCAAAACACCAATAAATATAGGTATTTCCCCCTTCATATCACGCAAGATTTCACCTGCAATTTCCCCTAATCTTTCTTGAATCTGTTTTTCCGAAATAAAAGGAACAAAAGTCTTGTCTAAAACTTGAATTTCCATAAACAATTGAATTGATAGTTTGCAAATATACAAAAAAGATAGACCACATTTATACTCCTTAACAGATGAATTCCAAACAAATTGATGGTCGAGGATAGTTCACGGTAAACTGTAACCGTACACCGTAAACAAAAAAACGTAGCGCTTTCTTCAAACGCTACGTCTAAAACAAACTAATTCAATCTAACTCTAAAACCAAAGCTAATAAGTCTTATTGTTACGATTATTTTTCATACACTCCAGTTAGTGTATATTATATCTTTAAATACGTGAAACTACACGTAGTATTTCGCTATATTGTTTTCAAATATAAGTTAATTTTTTAACTAAACAAGACTTGCTTTAAGTTTTTTTTCACATTAATAAAGCAATGTGTTTGTCGTTATCACCACGTTCAACAGCAAACGCCTCTAAAAAATTAAAAATTAAAACCAACATATTCTTAAGCTGTTCAACAAAAGTAATCCCTCTACTAATCTTAGCTAGTCGCTATCATCCTTCTTTCACATTTTTTGTCGCTACACTATGTACACGATTTGATTTCGCTTATCTTTGCGTAAACACAATTACAACAACACAATGAATTACTATTCAACTGATTTTCGCTTGGGCATATTAGGAGGCGGACAATTAGGCAAAATGCTTTTGTACGATACGCGCAAATTTGACATTGCCACTTTCATATTAGATCCAAGTAAAGAAGCTCCCGCTCAGTTTGGGGCACATCATTTTTTTCAAGGTGACTTGATGGATTATGAAACCGTTTATCGCTTTGGCAAAAAGGTAGATGTCTTAACCATCGAAATAGAGGGGGTAAACCTAGAAGCTTTGGAGCAATTACAGAAAGAAGGGATAAAAGTATATCCTGCACCAGAAACTTTGCGTTTAATTCAAAATAAAGGTAAACAAAAAGACTTCTATGCATACCATCAGATTCCTACTGCTCCTTATTTGCGTTTCAGCACGAAAGCGGATTTAGTTAATGCAATAGATCAACAAACTATAACGATTCCCTTTGTTTGGAAATCTGCACAATTTGGTTATGATGGTAATGGAGTAAAAGTAGTTCGTACACTAAGTGATCTTGCAACAATACCTGAAGTAGAATGTATTGCAGAAACGATGATTCCCTTCAAAAATGAATTAGCTGTTATCGTAGCTCGATCAGCCTCTGGAGAAATTAAAACATTTCCTGTTGTTGAGATGGAATTCCACCCCGAAGCAAATCAAGTAGAATATGTAATTTGTCCCGCACGTATTGACGCAACGGTTGCTGAAAAAGCGAGAGCTATTGCCCTAACGGTTGCTGAAAAGTTCAATCACGTCGGATTATTAGCTGTCGAAATGTTTCAAACACAAGAGGATGAAATCTTAATCAATGAAGTGGCTCCACGTCCACATAATTCAGGACATTATTCTATTGAAGCAAGCTATACCTCACAGTTTGAGCAACACATCCGTGCGATATTAGATTTACCCTTAGGCAATCCAGAAAGCAAGGTAGCGGGTGTCATGGTTAACTTAGTAGGAGCAGAAGGCCATACTGGCCAAGTATATTACGAGGGAATGAATGAAATTTTAGCTATTCCTGGGGTGACACCTCATATTTACGGAAAAAGAGAAACGCGACCTTTCCGCAAGATGGGACACGTAACCATTGTGAATAGCGATATGGACAAAGCGAGAGAAATCGCTCAAAAAGTAAAAGAAACGATAAAAGTAATCAGTCAATAACATATGAAAATAGCCGTAGTAATGGGCAGTATTTCGGATATGCCCATCATGCAAGACGCCATCGATATCATCAAAGAATTTGGAGTAACTGTAGAGGTAGATATTGTTTCTGCTCACCGTACCCCAGAAAAATTAGTTGATTTTTCTTCTCATGCACACCAACGCGGGATTCAGGTTATTATTGCTGGAGCAGGAGGTGCTGCACATTTACCAGGAATGGTAGCTGCTATGTCTCCCCTTCCTGTAATTGGTGTTCCTGTTAAATCTAGTAATTCCATTGACGGATGGGATAGTGTTCTTTCCATTCTACAAATGCCAGGAGGTGTACCTGTTGCTACTGTAGCCTTAAATGGCGGAAAAAATGCAGGTTTACTCGCTTTACAAATTTTAGGAAGCCAGAACGAAGATATTCAAAATAAGATGATTGCTTATAAAAACGGATTAAAAGAAGCGGTTTTAAAAGCTGCTGAAAACCTTAAGCAATAAGTGCGTCTCAAGTACAAATTAAGCCAGTAGTTTACGCTACTGGTTTTTTTATGGAAAAACCCAAGAAATGACACGCCTTTATTTTTTTACTCTTTTTTATGCGTTTGAAATAAACGATCCCAAACCGTTGTATAAAAACCAAAATTTGCACGGGGTTCAATATGATGCGTATTGTGAAAACTCGCCGTACCTAGCCAACTTTTCCATCCCTTGGAAGATACTCGTCCTACACGATTAAAGTGGCCAATCGTCCCCCAAATAACATTAATCAAAAAATACAGCCCTACGCTGATGTAATGAAAAGGATAGCTCATCAAAATAGCCATCAACATCAAACCAAACCCAAGAGATTCAAAAGGACTAAGTACAAAAAGACTGAACACATTAACTCCTATATGTTCGTGATGTCGCTGGTGAATCAAGGGATAGAGCCACTTGCTATGCGCCAGTTTGTGAAACACATACATCCAAAAATCAACCACTAGAATTAAAATAATTAATTGTCCTGCAATTTTACCAGCATTTAACGCAGTAAAATCTACCTCTAAACCCCCTTCTTTCCACAAGAATACACCGAAAACAAAAACGAGCACATTGCAAACTAATGTGCACAATACCGCCCAATAATCCGATGAGACAATTGGCTGAACCTGGTTTACCGCAAATTGATTCTTCTTGATGGCATGCCAGCTAAAATACAACAAGAAAGACCCCAACATTAAGGCTATATTAAATAGCCCCGCAAATCCCACAATAGTTAGGTAATCCCGTTCTAATACATCTACTATCTCTATCATTTTTTCCACTTAGCCCCCTTAAGCTACTTACACACTTCTATTCTCCAAAAATACAAATTACATCAATAAAAAAAGCCCTCGTATCTACGAAGACTTCCTCTACTTATTTTTCTTTTTTACTCGTTATATACTGACTAACCGTTTTAATTTCTTGCTCTTTTTTCTTAGGGTAAATAAGCAATATATCCTCCTTATCTACCACAATATAGTCATTCAAACCATCAACAACTACACATTTTCCTTTGTCTGTACGCACAATATTATTTGTTGCGTTGTTAAAATAAACATTGGCATTGACTACCGCATTATCCGAAATATCCTTGGGTAACTTTTCATACAAAGACCCCCAAGTTCCCAAATCGTTCCAGTCAAAGGTTGCAGGTAATACATAAACATTGTTCGCTTTTTCCATTACAGCATAATCGATGGAGATATTCTCTGCTTTGGAATAATGCTCATTGATAAATGTTTTTTCCCCTGCTGTATTGAACAAATCATATCCTTCTTGAAAAAGTGCAGTCATTTCGGGTTGGAAATCACCAAAAGCCTCTAAGATTGCTTTTACACTCCACACAAAAATACCTGAATTCCACAAGAAATGTCTACTTTGAATAAACTTACGTGCGGTAACATAATCTGGTTTTTCTCTAAACTGTACTACTTTTTTAATCGGTCTTGAGTCTAATTTATTAAATTCAATGTAACCATACCCCGTATTGGGAAAAGTAGGAAGAATACCCAAGGTCATTAAAACTTGATCTCTTTCACAAACGTCAAAGGTCCGTTGTAAATTAGACATAAACTGAAGCTCGTCTTCAATCCAGTGATCACTAGGTGCTACGACCATAACGGCATCTGGGTTTAATTTTTTTATTTTCATGGCAGCATACAAAATACACGGAGCGGTATTTCGCATGGCAGGTTCTAAAATGATATTATCGGATTCTACTGAAGGCAATTGTTCCTGAACGATTGTTTTGTAGTTCTCATGCGTTAAAATCAGGATATTCTCCTTGGGGATTAACTGAGACAATCGCGAAAATGTTTTCTGAATCAAGGTTTCACCCGATCCTAGCATATCGTGGAACTGTTTTGGGAATTCTGGCGTACTTACTGGCCAAAAACGAGAACCAACTCCTCCCGCCATCACAACAGCATAATAATTCGAACTCATACTATTCTTCTTATTGTTTTACAACATAATGTGTCATTATTTCAACCTCAGCATTGGCCTTAAAGACAAACAAACGCCCAGTTGCTACTTCCAAACACTCAAATCGCTTTATACGCAATGGTCCTCGTTTAAACACTCTCCCATTATGCGCCCTGAAATGGCTTCCTAACGGCACTTCGTACACGAAGCAGACATTGCTGTTCTTTTCTACCTTGTCATACATCCGCATCGCTATAGATAGCCGTTCATCTGTATCACTACTCGCAGAAGGGTTTCTAAAGTGATTTGCCAACAAAGGCAACAATTTAGAAGGAAATACTTCTGGTCGTAAAAAAGGCAACATCAGCAATTGGAAGGTATGTTTCCACTCCACGCCATGCGGTTTAATCGATGATCCATACTTCTGAAAAGCTACTAAATGGGCAATCTCGTGAATCAACGTCATCAAAAAGCGATAAGGATTTAAATTGGAGTTGACCGTAATGACATGCTTGCCATCCAGCCCTCTAGTATAATCTCCATGTCGCGTCACCCGTTCATTTACAATTTTTAAATGAATATGGTAATGCTTGATTAATTCAAACGCTGCCTCTACAGCTTGTTCAGGTAAATAAGGACTGAGTATTTTAATCAATGGATTATTTTTTTAAGGAGTTGTACTCGATGCTTGTAGTACTTTACCATTAAAATATTTATTTCCTGTAAGTGCAAAATCACTTATATATTCTCCTATTTCTTCTGGCATCAACGGTGCTTGATAACCAGGAAAAGCTTCTTCCAACATTTCGGTTTGAACAGCTCCTAAAGCAATTACATTAAATGAAATTCCTTTCTCCTTGTATTCCTCAGCTAAGAGTTCACTTAAGATAATTACCGCTCCTTTACTCGAACTATAAGCAGCTAATCCACCAAATTTCATTGTTCCTTGGACGCCTCCCATACTACTGATGGTTACCACATGACTGTTCATCGCAAAATAAGGAATACACAACTGAACCAAACGCGCTAAACCAAATACATTGACTTTGTATACCCATTCAAATTCTGCCTGGGTAATTTCCTCAAAAGGCTTGTTTACTAAAGCACCCGCATTATTAATTAAAATATCAACATGCCCCCATTCCTTAGCTACGTATTCGCTTACTTTTTGTACATCTTCTTCTACCGTAAGATCGATTTCCATGCAAGTAACATTGCTGATTTGGGTCAACTCTACTGCTTTTTTTCGGGATACAGCTAGAATTTTATGTCCCTTTTCTGCTAATATCTTTACTGTTTCTAAACCGATACCACGGCTTGTTCCCGTAACAATTATATGTTTCATTCTTCGTTTTTCAATCTAATTTCACCAGAAGGTAAGTTAATCAATTTTTCTACGACTGGAACAAATTTTTTTGTTAGCTCCGTCATAAACGTTACATCCATCAAATGCGCTTCATCCTTCACGTGGTGATAGTATTTAAAGTTCTCAAAATCGGAAGAACTAAACGTTTGACTCGGTATTTTATAGGCGAGATAAAATGGATAATTATCTGAACGCTTAAACAATTGCATACTCTCAGCTTCTTCAAATCGTCCCGTTAAATTTTCACCTGCAATTTCATTAATCTTAGTTGCTAAATTACTTTGATCATAACCTGTAATAAAAGTAGTGTACGCTCTTTGCATTGGCACACCTAACATTTCAAAATTTAACATCAGTACAACATTTGCCTTTTCCTCTTTTAAACGCGTAGCTAAGTGCTTCGAGCCGAAGAGTCCCAATTCTTCAGCCGTAAAAAAACAGACTACTACTGTTCGCTTCACGTCTTTCTGTGCTAAATTTCGCGCCAGTTCCAACAAGATACTCACACCAGAAGCATTGTCATTCGCTCCATTGGCAATGGAATCTCCTTTTACTGGCGGTTGGATACCGATATGATCGTAATGTGCCCCTAAAACAACCAGTTCTTTTTTCAATACTGGATCTTGTCCTGGAATAACACCCACGACATTCCATGTGTTTTCTACCGTATCTAAATGATCCTCATAAGTATCAAAATAGGGTTGAATGCCGTATTTTTCAAGCGCATGGGTCAAATAATTAGCAGCCTTTACATTCCCTTCTTTTCCTGAATCTCTACCTAGCAACTCATCCGATGCTAAATAGTGTAAGGTAGTTTGAATATTCAATGCCGAAACTCCTGTTTCTGCATGATTCGACATCTTAGACGATACTCCGCACGAAGTAGCTAAAATAGCAGCGAATAAACTACAACAAATCTTTTTCATCATGCCTCAAAAATACAAAATACCCTTGGTACTTTATAGTAATTTACTCAAAACTAATTATAAAAAAAACAAAAAAAGCTTGCATTTTGCAAGCTTTTAATTCAATTCTGTATTTTTCAATTACGCCAGCATGGTAACTGGGTTTTCGATATAATTTTTCAGTGTTTGTAAGAATTGTGCTCCTGTAGCACCATCTACTGTTCTATGATCACAAGCCAGGGTAACTGTCATAGTATTACCAACTACAATTTGTCCGTTCTTCACTACTGGTTTTTCAACAATAGCTCCTACCGATAGAATTGCAGCATTTGGCTGATTGATAATTGAAGTAAACGACTGGATACCGAACATTCCCAAATTGGAAACGGTAAATGTACTTCCGTCCATTTCAGCAGGCGTCAATTTTTTCGTTTTTGCTTTACCTGCCAATTCTTTCACTTTAGCTCCAATATGCGTTAATGACATTTGATCGGTAAAAGGCAATACAGGTACAACTAGTCCATCCTCTACTGCTACCGCAACACCTACATTAATGTGATTGTTGTAAATCGTAGCAGCATCTGTCCATTGTGTATTTACCTGTGGATGTTTACGCAAGGCCATCGCACAAGCTTTTACTACCATATCATTGAATGATACTTTGGTATCTGGCAGGTCATTAATCAACTTACGAGAAGCCATGGCATTTTCCATATCAATCTCAATAGTCAAGTAATAGTGAGGAGCCGTGAATTTAGATTCCGCTAAGCGACGTGCAATTGTTTTGCGCATCTGAGAATTTTTCACTTCTTCGAAGCTCATTTCTCCCGCAGGAATAAACGGTTGTACAGCCGCTACTGTTGCTGTTGCTTGTGCAACTGGAGCAGCAGTTTGCGCTGGAGCCTGAGCTGCAGTTGGTACAAAGTTTTCAACGTCACGCTTGATAATACGTCCGTTTTCTCCAGTACCTTTTACTTGCGCTAAGTTAATTCCCTTTTCCTCTGCAATTTTCTTAGCTAAAGGTGAAACGAACACTCGACCTCCAGCTGTAGTTGCTGTAGCTACTGGCGCAGCCGCAGGTTCTACTGCTTTTGGTGCTTCAGCTGGTGCAGCAGTTTCCATCGAAGTTGTAGCAACTCCTCCGTTTTTCGCTCCTTCAACAAGAGCAGAAACGTCTGTACCCGCAGGCCCTAAAATAGCTAGTACACTATCAATAGGCGCAGATTCACCTTCTTGTATACCAACATATAATAGCGTTCCAGATTCAAAAGCTTCAAATTCCATTGTCGCTTTATCTGTTTCAATCTCCGCTAAGATATCTCCTTCTTCAATTTTATCTCCTACTTTTTTGATCCAACTCGCCACTGTTCCTTCAGTCATTGTATCACTTAGGCGTGGCATTGTAATTACTTTCACACCTTCTGGAATAGCGGGTGCTGCTGTAGTTGTTTTTTCTTCTGTTTTTGGCGCTTCAATCTCTTGTGCTTTCTCAGCAGCTGGAGCTTGATCTCCACCGAGTAAAGCCGAAATATCTTCTCCTTCTTTTCCAATAATAGCAAGAAGCGAGTCAACTGGAGCAGCTTCTCCTTCTTGTAATCCAATGTATAACAATGTCCCTTCGTAAAACGATTCGAATTCCATTGTTGCTTTGTCTGTTTCGATTTCAGCAAGGATATCTCCCTCCGAAATCTTATCTCCAACTTTCTTTAACCATGCTGCAACAACACCTTCTGTCATAGTGTCGCTTAAGCGTGGCATTGTAATTACTTCTGCCATATTATTTTATTATAATCTATGAGGGATAAAAGGATAATTTTCTTGATCGTACACCACATCGTACATCACATTCAGTTCTGGGAATGGAGATTCTTCAGCGAATTTCTCACATTCAGCAACTAAATCTTTTACACGTTGGTCCATCACCTCAATTTCACTTTCTGTTGCATAACCATTTGCTTTGATCACATCCAGCACTTGTGTAATTGGGTCAATTTTTTTGTACTCCTCTACCTCTTCTTTTGTACGGTAGTTTTGCGCATCCGACATGGAGTGACCTCTATATCGGTACGTTTTCATTTCCAGTAACGTTGGCCCATCACCACGACGCGCTCTTTCAATTGCTTCATACATCGCTTCCGCTACTTTAACCGGATTCATTCCGTCCACTGGTCCACTAGGCATTTCATAACCTAAGCCCAATTTCCAGATTTCAGAATGGTTGGCTGTACGCTCTACTGACGTTCCCATTGCATATCCGTTGTTTTCAATAATGAACACCACTGGCAATTTCCAGTTCATCGCCATATTGAACGTTTCATGCAAGGATCCTTGACGTGCCGCCCCATCTCCAAAGTAACACATCGTTACTGCTTTTCTATCAAAATATTTATCTGCGAATGCTAATCCAGCTCCCAAAGGAATTTGTCCACCTACAATTCCGTGTCCTCCATAGAAGTTATGTTCTTTAGAAAAAATATGCATCGATCCTCCTAAACCTTGAGAAGTCCCTGTACCTTTTCCTAATAACTCTGCCATAATTCTTCTTGGGTCAACACCCAATCCGATCGGTTGTACGTGATTTCTGTATGCTGTAATCATTTTGTCTTTTGACAAATCCATTGCGTGTAAAGCTCCAGCCAAAACCGCTTCTTGCCCATTATATAAATGTAAGAATCCTCTTACTTTTTGTTGTATATATAAAGCGGCAAGTTTGTCTTCAAACTTTCTCCAAAATAGCATGTCTTCATACCACTTTAGATAAACTTCCTTTGTAATTTCTTTCATATGACTTTACTTTTCATGAGTAGATTAGCTACTCTAAATACAGACTTTGCTAAATACCCACTATACTGTGGAAAGGCAAAAATAGCACATCTACTTTACATTGAAAAATTTATTTGAAGTATTTTAAATTACAGGGATTATTCTTTATTTTTTTTAAGAAAATATTTAATTTATCCCCATATTTTATTCTTAACACTCATAGTAATCTATCGCTTACCCTAAACTTTTCTATCATTTTTCACAGTAGATGTTCGCTTTTAGTACCAAAGCGTCAGTGGAATAAATAGCAGGATTTTTGGTGTTTGGCTTTTTTGCTTTTTTGTTAGAACTGTGCTGTATAAAAAAGTTTCTCACCAACCCACACCAACCCACACCAAACCCTCACCAAACCCTCACCAAACCCACACCAACCCACACCAAACCTCACCAACCCACACCAATTCCACCAAAAAAAGCCCTTCTAGAGAGGGTTCTCATCAAAGGGCTCCATTCACGCTTAAAATAAAATATAAATTAGGTCATTACTTTCTGCTTTACCAAATGTAAAAACGGGTGTAACAACGACTATCCAAATTTTAGCTTTATAGCAAGGTTAGGCAAAACACATGTTCACTCACAAGTAGCTTTTATGAATATGCTTACACTTTCTTCTACTCGCTATTGTGTTGTGTACTACTATTATTTTACTAGGACAAAACAAGCGAATTTCCGTGGTAATACCAACAGATTTAAATTAAGGTATGGTTAACTCATATCAAGTTTAGGTTACGAAAATCAAGAAGAATAAAGGCTTGAATAGCTAGATCCCAGGTTTAAAAACCAAGCGATTCTTCCATTTTAAATGAATAATGGAACGATTAGTTGATTAAAAGGATGCCAATGGCAAACAATTACAGGAAAACAGCTTAAACTGACCGAAATCCATAAAACATCAACGGAATTACAAACATTAATACTTCCCTAACATATCGCTTCACTTCAGACCGCTATAGAAAGAACTTTACTGCATTGCAAATAGCCCCCAATCAATCTAACTTGATTCCCTTAAATAAAAAAAAACCTCGCACTTTCGTACGAGGCTTTCTTATATAGCGCTAAATTAAGCTTCTCCTTTGGGACCAAAATTAATGGGTGGAACTAACGGATTATTACTTGTTTCATAATCTTTAATTTCACCATTTGACTTTTCAAACCGATCGATATTCTCGCTTAAGGCTTGTAATAATCGCTTAGCATGTTGCGGTGTCAAAATGATTCTCGACTTCACACGTGCTTTTGGCACCCCTGGCATAATGTTGACAAAATCAACGACAAATTCAGTGTTTGAATGATTGATTATTGCCAGATTTGAATAGGTTCCTTCTGCCGTTACTTCATCCAATTCAATGTTGAAGTTATTTTGTTCTTCAGCCATGGTTTAGAAATTTAATTCTTGTTCTTGCGTTACTAAATCTCCGTTTTCATTCGAAGAGACAATAATACTTTCATACTCACGCATACCAGTACCTGCAGGGATTCTATGTCCAACAATTACGTTTTCTTTTAATCCCATTAACGTATCAATCTTACCAGCAACTGCTGCTTCGTTTAACACTTTTGTTGTTTCCTGGAAAGATGCTGCAGAGATAAATGACTTCGTTTGTAACGAAGCTCTTGTAATTCCTTGTAGAATTGGTGTACCAGTTGCTGGCATAACATCTCTAGAGATTACTAAGTTTTTATCCTCGCGTTTTAGCAATGAATTCTCATCGCGTAATTCTCTCATGGAAACAATTTGTCCTTCTTTCAAGTTCTCAGATTCACCTGCATCCACAACCACTTTCATACCGAATAAACGATCGTTTTCAACGATAAAGTCGCTCGTGTGAACCAATTGATCTTCTAAGAACAACGTATCTCCTGGATCTTGGATTTGTACTTTACGCATCATTTGTCTAATAACAACCTCAAAGTGTTTGTCATTAATTTTCACCCCTTGTAAACGGTACACCTCTTGAATCTCGTTTACTAAGTACTGTTGTACAGCAGAAGGTCCTTGGATACGTAAGATATCATCTGGTGTAATGGCACCATCTGACAAAGGTACACCAGCACGCACGAAGTCATTTTCTTGAACTAAGATTTGATTTGAAAGTTTAACTAAATACTTTCTTACATCTCCAGTTCTTGATTCAACAACGATTTCTCTGTTACCTCTTTTCACTTTACCGAAAGATACTACCCCATCAATTTCAGAAACTACAGCTGGATTCGACGGATTACGCGCTTCTAAAAGCTCTGTAATACGAGGTAAACCTCCTGTAATATCCCCTGCTTTTGAGGTGTGACGAGGAATTTTCACTAAAACCTTACCAGCCTTAATTTTTTCCCCATCATTTACCATTAAGTGAGAACCTACTGGTAAGTTGTATGAACGAATTAACTCACCGTCTTTACCGTAAATCAATAAAGTAGGAATTAATTTTTTGTTTCTTGATTCACTAATTACTTTTTCTTGGAAACCTGTTTGCTCATCGATTTCAACCATGAACGTTTGTCCTTGTTCGATATCTTCATAAGCCACTTTACCAGTAAACTCAGAAACGATTACACCATTATAAGGGTCCCATTTACAGATTGTAGCTCCTTCTTCAACAACATCACCGTCATTCACATAGATTGTAGAACCATAAGGAATATTATTTGTTGTTAACAAGATTCCTGTATTTGGATCGTACAATTTCACCTCTGTAGAACGAGAAATTACGATGTTGATTGTTTTTCCTTCATTGTCTTCGCCTTGAACAGTTCGAAGTTCTTCAATTTCCAAACGACCTTTGAATTTCGTTGTAATTGTAGAAACCTCAGAAATATTTCCAGCGGTACCACCCACGTGGAACGTTCTCAAGGTCAACTGTGTACCAGGCTCCCCAATTGATTGAGCAGCAACTACCCCAACAGCTTCTCCTTTTTGAACCATTCTTGCTGTCGCAAGGTTACGTCCGTAACACTTCGCACAGATTCCCACTTTAGCCTCACAAGTCAATGGCGAACGAACTTCAACTGATTCAATTGGAGCAGCGTTAATTGCTTTAGCGATAGCTTCTGTGATTTCCTCACCAGCACCAACAATTACTTCTGAATTTAATGGATTTACTACGTTATTTAACGCAACACGTCCTAATACTCTTTCTCCTAATGACTCAATTACCTCTTCGTTTTTCTTTAATGGCATTACATCAATACCTCTTAAAGTACCACAATCTACAGAGTTAACGATAACATCTTGTGCAACGTCGTGTAGACGACGAGTTAAATATCCAGCATCCGCTGTTTTTAACGCCGTATCCGCAAGACCTTTACGAGCACCGTGAGTAGAAATGAAATACTCTAAAATCGATAGACCTTCTTTAAAGTTAGAAAGAATCGGGTTTTCGATAATTTCACCACCACCTGCTGTTGATTTTTTTGGTTTTGCCATCAAACCACGCATACCTGTCAACTGACGAATCTGCTCCTTAGAACCCCTCGCTCCAGAATCTAGCATCATGTATACTGAGTTAAATCCTTGTTTATCTTCGCGGATGTTCTTCATCGCTAATTCCGTTAACATTGCGTTTGTTGATGTCCAAACGTCAATTACCTGGTTGTAACGCTCGTTATTTGTGATAAGCCCCATGTTATAGTTCATTGTAATATGATCTACTTGTTGGTTTGCATCATCAATCAAATCTTGTTTTTTCTCTGGAACGATAATATCACCTAAACTGAATGACAATCCTCCTCGGAAAGCGTAACCATACCCCATTCCTTTGATATCATCTAAGAATGCAGCGGTTGTTGGTACATCAGTAGTAGCTAAAATACCACCGATAATATCACGTAGTGATTTTTTAGTCAATACCTCATTGATATATCCTGCTTTTTCAGGAACCACCTCGTTGAACAAGATACGTCCAGCCGTTGTTTCAATGATTCTGTATGCTAATTCACCATTTTCGTTATAGTCTTTTGCACGTACTTTTACCCCTGCGTTCAAGTCCAGTTTTCCTTCGTTGATAGCAATGTGTACTTCCTCTACAGAGTAGAACGTTAATCCTTCTCCTTTCACAATTTCTTCTGGTGTAGACTTGCGTAACTTAGTCATATAGTAAAGACCAAGTACCATGTCTTGAGAAGGTACCGTGATAGGTGCACCATTCGCTGGGTTCAAGATATTGTGTGAAGCCAACATTAATAATTGAGCTTCTAAGATTGCCTCTGGTCCTAATGGCAAGTGAACGGCCATCTGGTCACCATCGAAATCCGCGTTAAACGCCGTACACACTAATGGGTGTAACTGAATCGCTTTACCTTCAATCAATTTCGGTTGGAATGCTTGAATACCTAAACGGTGCAACGTAGGGGCACGGTTCAATAGAACTGGATGTCCTTTAATTACGTTCTCCAAGATATCCCAAACTACTGGCTCTCTTTTATCAATAATTTTCTTTGCAGATTTTACTGTTTTTACAATTCCTCTTTCAATCAATTTACGGATCACAAACGGTTTGTATAGTTCAGCTGCCATATCTTTTGGCAATCCACATTCGTATAATTTCAATTCAGGTCCAACGACAATTACCGAACGAGCAGAATAATCCACACGTTTACCTAATAAGTTTTGACGGAAACGTCCTTGTTTACCTTTTAATGAATCAGAAAGTGATTTTAATGGACGGTTTGATTCCGTTTTAACAGCAGAAGATTTTCTTGTGTTGTCAAATAAAGAGTCAACTGCTTCTTGAAGCATACGCTTTTCATTACGTAAAATTACTTCAGGAGCTTTGATTTCCATTAATCGTTTCAAACGGTTGTTACGGATAATCACACGACGATATAAGTCATTCAAATCCGACGTTGCAAAACGACCACCATCTAATGGCACTAATGGACGTAATTCAGGTGGAATAACTGGAATTACTTTTAAGATCATCCACTCCGGTCTGTTCTCGCGATTCTCATTAGACTCACGGAATGCCTCAACCACTTGAAGACGTTTTAATGCCTCCGTTTTTCTTTGCTTAGATGTTTCGTTATTTGCTGCGTGACGTAGTGTATACGACAACTGATCTAAATCGGTTGTAGCTAATAAATCCATGATACATTCAGCACCCATTTTGGCGATGAATTTATTTGGATCATTATCATCTAAGAATTGATTTTCCATCGGAAGAGAATCTGCAATATTCAAATACTCTTCTTCCGTTAAGAAATCAAGGCGATTTAATGGTTCACCCTCAGCATTTTTAGCAATACCTGGTTGAATTACTACATATCGCTCGTAGTAAATAATCATATCAAGCTTCTTTGACGGAAGCCCTAAGATGTAACCAATTTTATTAGGTAAAGAACGGAAATACCAAATATGTGCGATAGGCACAACAAGGTTGATATGTCCCACTCGATCTCTACGTACTTTCTTTTCAGTAACTTCAACACCACAACGGTCACAAACGATTCCTTTGTAGCGAATTCTTTTATACTTACCACAAGCACACTCGTAATCTTTTACAGGACCAAAAATACGCTCGCAGAATAAACCATCACGTTCAGGTTTATGCGTACGATAGTTAATTGTTTCTGGTTTTAGCACTTCCCCTCTTGATTCAGCAAGAATCGATTCAGGTGAAGCTAAACCAATTGAGATTTTATTAAACCTTTTTACGGTATTTTTCTCTTTATTTCTATTCATGGTAAACTTACTTGTTAAAGTGTATGATAAAGAGTAAGCAGCACAAAACTGCTTACTCTAAAATCTATAGTTTATTCTTCTAATCTGATGTCTAATCCAAGACCTTTTAATTCATGCATTAATACATTGAATGATTCAGGTAATCCTGGTTCTGGCATAGTTTCACCTTTAACGATTGCTTCGTAAGTTTTCGCTCTACCAATAACGTCATCCGATTTTACCGTCAAAATCTCACGTAATGTACTTGATGCTCCGTATGCTTCTAGAGCCCAAACCTCCATCTCTCCAAAACGCTGACCTCCAAATTGAGCTTTACCTCCTAATGGTTGTTGCGTAATTAAAGAGTATGGTCCGATTGAACGCGCGTGCATCTTATCATCAACCATGTGTCCTAATTTCAACATGTAAATAACTCCTACTGTTGCTCTTTGGTGGAAACGTTCTCCTGTTCCTCCATCGTACAAATAAGTATGTCCAAATCTAGGAATACCCGCTTCATCTGTAAGTGCATTGATTTGATCTAATTCAGCACCGTCGAAAATTGGAGTAGCATATTTTTTACCCAATTTTTGTCCAGCCCATCCTAATACAGTTTCATAGATCTGACCAATGTTCATACGAGAAGGTACCCCTAATGGGTTTAACACGATATCTACTGGTGTACCGTCTTCTAAGAATGGCATGTCTTCATCTCTAACGATTCTGGCAACAATACCTTTGTTCCCGTGACGTCCTGCCATCTTATCCCCTACTTTTAACTTACGTTTTTTAGCAATATAAACTTTTGCAAGTTTTAAGATTCCAGATGGTAATTCATCCCCAACTGTAATCATAAATTTCTCTCTACGTAAAGCACCTTGTAAGTCGTTCAACTTAATTTTGTAGTTGTGGATTAAATCAGTAATCATACTGTTTGTCTCCTCATCTACGGTCCATTGTCCTTTTGTTAAGTGAGCGAAATCATCTACTGCATGTAACATTTTTTGAGTGAATTTCTTTCCTTTTGGTAAGATTTCCTCTCCTAAATCATTCAACACCCCTTGTGATGTTTTACCATTCACGATGAAGAATAATTTTTCCACTAAACGATCTTTCAATTCATTGAACTTCACTTCGAATTTTGTTTCTAGTAAAGCTAAATCATCTTTATCTTTCGAACGTTTGCGTTTGTCTTTTACAGCTCTTGCAAATAATTTTTTATCTAATACAACCCCTCTTAATGAAGGTGAAGCTTTTAACGATGCATCTTTAACATCTCCCGCTTTATCACCGAAGATAGCACGTAATAACTTCTCTTCTGGCGTTGGATCAGATTCACCTTTCGGTGTAATTTTACCAATAAGGATATCACCTGGTTTCACTTCAGCACCGATGCGAATCATACCGTTCTCATCCAAATCTTTTGTTGCTTCCTCACTCACGTTCGGGATATCATTAGTCAACTCTTCGTTTCCTAATTTTGTATCTCTCACCTCAAGTGTATAGTCATCGATATGGATTGAAGTAAAGATATCTTCACGCACCACTTTTTCCGAAATTACGATTGCATCCTCGAAGTTATACCCTTTCCATGGCATAAATGCCACTTGTAGGTTACGTCCAAGTGCTAACTCTCCTTTTTGTGTAGCATATCCTTCACATAGTACTTGTCCTCTTGTTACTCTATCCCCTTTGCGAACAATAGGCTTCAAGTTAATACACGTACTTTGGTTCGTTTTTCTAAACTTAATTAGATTATATACTTTTTCGTCTGGGTCAAAGCTGATTAAACGCTCCTCATCCGTACGGTCGTATTTAATAATAATTTTCTGTGCGTCTACATACTCTACAACTCCTTCACCTTCTGCGTTAATTAAAACACGTGAATCTGAAGCTACTTGTCTTTCTAAACCTGTACCAACGATTGGAGAATCCGCACGCAATAAAGGCACAGCTTGACGCATCATGTTTGATCCCATCAAGGCACGGTTCGCATCATCGTGCTCTAAGAACGGAATCAACGAGGCAGAAATCGAAGCAATCTGATTCGGAGAAACGTCGGTATAGTGTAAATCTTTCGGTTCAACCACTGGGAAATCCCCTTCTTCTTTTACAACTACACGTTCTTCTGTAATATTTCCTTCGTTATCCATTGGAACGTTCGCTTGAGCGATTAACATTCCTTCTTCTTCTTCTGCACTTAAATATACTGGAGCATTCACGATATCCACTTTACCATCCACAACTGGGCGGTACGGTGTTTCGATGAATCCCATATTATTCACTTTTGCATACACCGCAAGAGATGAAATCAAACCAATGTTTGGTCCCTCTGGCGTTTCAATAGGACATAAACGTCCGTAGTGCGTATAGTGAACGTCACGTACCTCGAATCCAGCTCGTTCTCTAGATAAACCTCCAGGTCCTAAGGCAGACAAACGACGCTTGTGCGTAATCTCTGCCAATGGATTCGTTTGATCCATAAACTGAGATAACTGGTTTGTTCCGAAAAATGAATTAATTACGGACGATAACGTCTTCGCGTTAATTAAGTCGATTGGAGTGAACACCTCGTTGTCACGTACATTCATACGCTCGCGAATTGTTCTAGCCATACGCGCTAAACCAACACCAAATTGTGCTGACAATTGCTCACCTACTGTACGTACACGACGGTTTGATAAGTGGTCAATATCATCAATTTCAGCTTTAGAGTTAATTAATTCAATCAAGTATTTAACAATCGTAATAATATCTTCTTTTGTTAAAACTTGTTTGTCAATTGGGGTATCAAGATTCAGTTTTTTATTCATTCTGTAACGACCTACCTCACCTAGATTGTAACGTTGATCGGAGAAGAATAATTTATCAATAATACCACGTGCAGTTTCCTCATCAGGCGGTTCTGCATTACGCAACTGACGGTAGATGTGCTCTACAGCCTCTTTTTCAGAGTTTGTAGGGTCCTTCTGTAATGTATTATGAATGATGGCATAATCTGCCTGATTATTATCTTCTTTGTGTAGGAGGATATTCTTAACGTTCGCCTCAATGATTTCTTCGACATTATCTTTATCTAGGACTGTATCACGGTCTAAGATAATCTCATTTCTCTCAATTGAAACTACTTCTCCTGTATCTTCATCTACGAAGTCCTCATGCCATGTATTTAACACACGCGCAGCAAGACGACGGCCGATGTATTTTTTTAACCCTGTTTTTGATACTTTCACCTCTTCTGCTAGGTCGAAAATCTCTAGGATATCCTTGTCTCTTTCGAACCCAATAGCACGGAATAAGGTAGTAACAGGTAATTTTTTCTTTCTATCAATATACGCATACATCACGCTATTGATATCTGTAGCAAACTCAATCCATGATCCTTTGAAAGGAATTACTCTCGCTGAATACAACTTAGTTCCATTAGCATGGAATGACTGTCCAAAGAACACACCAGGTGAACGGTGTAATTGAGACACTACCACACGCTCAGCTCCATTGATTACAAATGTACCGCTAGGCGTCATATACGGTATTGTTCCTAAATACACATCTTGAACGATAGTTTCAAAATCCTCGTGTTCAGGGTCAGTACAGTACAATTTTAAACGCGCTTTTAACGGAACGCTATACGTTAGTCCTCTATCAATACATTCTTCAATTGAATAGCGAGGAGGATCAACAAAGTAATCAAGAAACTCCAATACAAACTGATTTCTCGTATCAGTGATCGGGAAGTTCTCCATGAAGGTATTATATAAACCTTCATTACCTCTTTCTTCTGATTTCGTTTCTAACTGAAAGAAATCTTTAAAGGACTTAACCTGGATATCCAAGAAATCTGGGTATGCAGGAATGTTCTTTGTAGAGGCAAAATTTAATCTTTCATTCTGATTTGTGATCATCAATGGACAATAAATTTTGTTTATAATTTAATAAGATTTACGCACAAATCACTTTATACGCAAAATGGTTTAGGCCTTTGGGATTGCTCCCAAGACCTAAACCTAAAATATTTTGGTTAAAAAGCTTATTTAAGCTCAACAACAGCTCCAGCTTCTTCCAATGCTTTTTTAAGACCTTCAGCCTCATCTTTTGTAACACCTTCTTTGATGTTTGCAGGAACAGAGTCAACCATATCTTTAGCTTCTTTAAGACCTAAACCAGTTAATTCTTTAACTGCTTTAACTACTGCTAATTTAGAAGCACCAGCTTCTTTTAATACTACAGTGAATTCAGTTTGCTCTTCAGCAGCTCCAGCGTCTCCACCACCAGCTACAACTACAGCAGCAGCTGCAGGCTCAATTCCGTATTCGTCTTTTAATATAGTTGCTAATTCGTTAACTTCTTTTACTGTTAAGTTAACTAATTGTTCTGCGAATTGTTTCAAATCTGCCATTTTTTCTATCGTTTAAATGATTTGTAAAAATATAATTTATTAATGTGCGTTCGTTTATGGAACATTCAAACACAAGAATCGTTTTTTATTCTTCGTCTTTGAATTGATTTTGTAGAGCTGAGATAACTCTTTGAGCTGGTGATTGTAGTAATCCGATGATTTCTCCAATAACTTCCTCTTTCGATTTAATTGCTACTAACGCGTCTAATTGGTTATCACCGATATAAACCTCTTCGTTAATATACGCTCCTTTTAATGCAGGTTTATCGCTTTTCTTTCTAAAATCTTTGATGATTTTAGCCGGTCCGTTAGCCACGTCCGAAATAAAAAGAGCACTGTTCCCTTTTAAAACTGAAGCTAAATCTTCATAGTTTCTATCAGAAGCTTCCATTGCTTTAGCAAGCAACGTATTCTTAACTACTTCAACTTTGATTCCAGCTTTATTACAAGCTCTTCTCAAGTTTGTTGTAACCTCTGCATTTAATCCTGAAATATCAGCAATATAAAAGATATTAGCCTCAGCTAATTGTCCTTTAATTTCTTCTATCGCTACTGCTTTTTGTTCTCTAGTCATACGTAAAAATTTTTTCTACCAATTATACTGCTTTAGGATCTAAAGCAATAGCAGGGCTCATAGTACTAGATATATGAATAGACTTAACATACGTACCTTTAGCTGCTGTTGGTTTTAATTTGATTAATGTTTGAATCAATTCAGCTGCGTTCTCTTGAATCATATCAGCACTAAATGATACTTTTCCAATACCTGCGTGAACGATTCCCGTTTTATCAACTTTAAAATCGATTTTACCAGCTTTCACTTCTTGAACTGCTTTCGCTACGTCCATAGTTACAGTACCAGTTTTAGGGTTAGGCATTAATCCTCTAGGACCTAAAATACGTCCTAATGGCCCTAATTTCCCCATAACAGCAGGCATAGTGATGATTACATCAACATCTGTCCAACCGTCTTTAATTTTTTGTAGGTACTCATCTAATCCAACATAGTCAGCCCCAGCAGCTGTAGCTTCAGCTTCTTTATCCGGAGTAACTAATGCTAACACTCTAACATCTTTTCCAGTTCCGTGTGGTAAAGTTACTACCCCACGCACCATTTGATTTGCTTTACGTGGATCTACACCCAAACGTACAGCGATATCAACAGATTCGTCAAATTTTGCAGAAGCAACTTCTTTAATTAAAGCAGACCCTTCTTTCAAAGAATAAAATCTACCTTTCTCAATTTTAGCAGCAGCTTCCTTTTGCTTTTTTGTTAATTTTGCCATTTCTTTTTTCTTTTACAATTAAAAAGGAGCTGTTCCTGTTACTGATATACCCATAGATCTTGCAGTACCCGCAATCATTGACATCGCTGATTCAACAGTAAATGCGTTTAAATCCGGCATTTTGTCTTCTGCGATAGCACGAACTTGTTCCCAAGTTACGCTAGCTACTTTTTTTCTATTAGGCTCTCCAGATCCAGATTTTGCTTTTGCAGCCTCTAATAATTGAACAGCAGCAGGTGGCGTTTTAACAACAAATTCAAATGATTTGTCTTTGTACACAGTAATTTGTACTGGTAAAACTTTACCGGGTTTATCTTGTGTTCTAGCATTAAATTGCTTACAGAACTCCATGATATTAACTCCAGCAGCCCCCAAAGCAGGTCCAACCGGTGGCGAAGGATTCGCAGCACCTCCCTTAACTTGTAGTTTAACTACTTTACTAATTTCTTTTGCCATTTCTAAAAAAATTTAGCACATCTCTTTTGGAAGCAAAGATGCGTCTATGTAACATTATATTTTTTCTACTTGTGTAAAGCCTAATTCCAAAGGTGTCTTTCTTCCAAAAATCTTCACCATCACCTCTAGCTTACGCTTATCTTCATTTATGTTTTCGATGGTTGCATCGAATCCTTTAAATGGACCATCAGTCACTTTTACTGACTCACCAACTTCATAAGGAATTGCACCTGAATCAACTTTCACAGCCAATTCATCGACTTTTCCTAACATGCGATTTACTTCTGATTCTCTTAAAGGAACGGGATCTCCCCCTCTTGTTTCTCCTAAGAATCCGATAACACCTGTTATCGATTTAATAGCATGTGGAACCTCTCCTGTCAAGTTAGCCTCAATCATCACATAGCCTGGAAAATAGACACGTTCTGTTGTTTTCTTCTTACCATTCTTATCTTCAGTTACCACTTTTTCAGTTGGCACTAAAACTTGTGAAAGATAATCTGACAACCCCAAACGAGAAATCTCAGTTTCGATATAATTCTTCACTTTATTCTCTTGTCCACTTACCGCACGAACCACATACCATTTTTTGACATTTGTATCAGCCATAATATTTTCTCCTTATGATCTTATCCAATTATAAAACTTCCCTAACAGGTCTCCAAACAAACTATCTACACCCCACGTAGCAAGTGCTAACACAATTGCGAAGATTGCAATTACGATAGTATACTTTTGCACTTCTGCCCAAGGCGACCAAGTTACATTTGATTTAAGTTCTGTAAAAGCTTCTGATATGTAATTAAATACCTTTGCCATGTTATATTGTTTTTGCACGGGTGGAGGGATTCGAACCCCCATCAACGGTTTTGGAGACCGCTATTCTACCCTTGAACTACACCCGTTTGTTATAAAAGTCAGCGGTGACCCGCTGACTTTAAAAATGTATTTATACTAATAAATTAGTCAATAATTTCAGTTACCTGACCAGCACCTACTGTTCTACCACCTTCACGGATAGCGAAACGTAAACCTACTGATAAAGCGATTGGGCTTAATAACTCAACAGTAATCGTTAAGTTATCCCCAGGCATTACCATCTCAGTTCCTTCTGGCAATTGGATTGTTCCAGTTACGTCAGTTGTACGAACGTAGAATTGAGGACGGTAGTTGTTATGGAATGGAGTGTGACGTCCACCTTCTTCTTTTTTCAAGATATAAACCTCAGCTTTGAATTTAGCGTGTGGTTTTACTGAACCTGGCTTACAAATAACCATACCACGACGGATATCAGTTTTGTCAATACCTCTCAATAATAAACCTACGTTATCTCCAGCCTCACCACGGTCTAAGATTTTACGGAACATCTCAACTCCTGTAATAGTAGAAGTTAATTTGTCAGCTCCCATACCGATGATTTCAACAGCATCTCCTGTATTAGCAACTCCAGTTTCGATACGTCCTGTAGCAACAGTACCACGACCTGTAATTGTAAATACGTCTTCAACTGGCATTAAGAATGGTTTTTCGTTGTCACGTACTGGCTCTTCGATCCAAGCATCAACTTCATCCATTAATTGCAATAATGCATCTACCCATTTTTGCTCTCCGTTTAAAGCTCCTAAAGCAGAACCTTGAACTACTGGTCCATTATCACCGTCGTATTGGTAGAAAGATAATAAATCTCTAACTTCCATTTCAACAAGCTCTAACAACTCAGCGTCATCTACTAAGTCAACTTTGTTTAAGAAAACAACAATTCTAGGAATACCTACTTGGCGTCCTAATAAGATGTGCTCACGAGTTTGTGGCATTGGTCCATCAGTAGCAGCAACTACTAAGATAGCACCATCCATTTGAGCAGCACCAGTAACCATGTTTTTCACGTAATCCGCGTGACCTGGACAGTCAACGTGTGCATAGTGACGGTTTTTAGTTTGGTACTCTACGTGAGAAGTATTAATTGTAATACCACGCTCTTTTTCTTCTGGAGCATTATCAATTGAATCAAATGAACGAGCTTCTGAGAATCCTGCGTCAGCTAAAACTTTAGTAATAGCAGCAGTAGTAGTAGTTTTACCGTGGTCAACGTGTCCGATAGTACCGATGTTTAAGTGCGGTTTCGAACGATCAAAAGTTTCCTTTGCCATGATCTAATAATTTAATCTTAGTTATATAATTAGTGTTCAAATATAATAAAAAAACCTGAGCCAATGACGGGATTTGAACCCGTGACCTCTTCCTTACCAAGGAAGCACTCTACCCCTGAGCTACACCGGCTTATGCATTTTTATATTTAGTCGTGGGGAGAGCAGGATTCGAACCTGCGAAGGTTTCCCAACGGATTTACAGTCCGTCCTCGTTGGCCGCTTGAGTATCTCCCCTCAAACCTTGTGTTTGTATCTTTTTCTTTGAGCCGATGGAGGGACTCGAACCCACGACCTGCTGATTACAAATCAGCTGCTCTAGCCAACTGAGCTACACCGGCATTTTGCTCAATAGAAAAAGTCCGCTATTTCTAACGGACTGCAAATGTATATATTTTATTGATTAAAAAAAACAATTTACTGATTTTTTTGTATTAATGTGCTTTCATTTTCTCTTTGTACTTCACAACCATGCGTTCTACTGCATCAGCTCCCAAGTCCACCCCCTCTTCAAATGTTTTACATGTTTTTTTCGCTACAATATCATCCCCTGGAACCAACACTTTAACCTCAACTGTTTTATTTTCTTTCTCATTGGTATTTTCTACTTTCAAAAATACATCAACAGAAATCACTTTATCGTAAAACTTACCTACTTTCAGCATTCTTTCGTTGACAAAATCTACTAACTTACGATCTACGTTAAAATTAACGGCTTGAATGTTTACTTTCATAACTTTCTGTTTTTAAGGTTTCTATTTTTTTTTCTTCAACCGAGGATGTGTCTTCAGGTAAGTCTCTTTCAGTTCTTTCAAATTAACATGAGCATATACCTCTGTTGAAGCTAGACTTTGATGCCCCATCAACTCCTTGATTGAGTTGATATCCGCCCCATTTTCTAAGAGGTGCGTAGCAAAAGCATGCCTCAACATATGCGGACTATTTTTCTCCTTTGTTGTTGTCTTACTAAAATATAAATTAATCGTTCGATAAACAAATATTTCATCAACTTTAGCACCCTTGCTGTCTATTAAAAAATAGTTAATTTTTTCAACATCCTTTAAAACATTCTCACGTGCTGTACCATAGCGCTTTAAAAGTACAAGCAAATGATCAATCATGGGAACATAACGTACTTTGTTTCCTTTTCCCGTAATGCGAATCATGCGCGTATAAAAATCAACATCCCCTACTTGCACCCCACACAACTCACTTCTACGCAACCCCAAGCAATACAGCATCTCAACAATCACCAAATCGCGTAAAGCATCAAAACCTTCTTGCCCTTCCAAAGCAAAACGCACCGCATCTACTTCCTCCACTGAAAAAGGCAACTGAAGCTTCTTCTCTACTTTCAGCGTCTTGTGCTGTTGTAACGGGCTTACCTTCACCTCTCCTACTTTCAGTAAGAATTTATAAAATGCTTTGAGCGCACTTATTTTTCGATTAATGGATCGCTTGCTAATCCCCCCCTCCATCAAAGCGACAATCCACTGACGCACGCCCTCGTATTTAATCGTGAGATATTCCAGTTCTACTTCTGTCATAAAAACCAAAAAAGAAGCAATATCCCGTTGGTACGCTTCAATCGTATGGAAAGAATAATTCTTTTCCTTTTCTAAGTATTCCAGAAATTTCGCTACATTTTTATCCATAAAAAAACCGTTGTAACAAAGATACTACTTTATTACAACGGTCTTATACTTTAATCCATCGTTTAAGTCTAGATTTCTACTGAATCTCTTAAGTGTTGGATATACTCTGCTTTTTGCATCTTATCTCTTTTCAAAACTGATGGTTTTGTAAAGTGTTGACGAGATCTTAATTGACGTAACGTACCTGTTCTGTCAAATTTTCTTTTGTAGCGCTTTAGTGCTCTATCAATATTTTCTCCGTCTTTAATTGGAATGATCAACATGTTTTCATACACCTCCTCTCATTTGGTGATGCAAAAGTAAAACTTTTTTTACACAACACCATGAAAAATTACTTTTTTTATTTTAACGCGTTGTATTTACTTTTTTGTATCCTATTGAACCCCAATTTACACAAGCGAACAAGTGCATGTAAGTGGGTTTACACTTCTGCCCTATCTTAATTGGTTCCCAACCACTTTTTAAATTCACTCACGCGTTCTCGACTGACGATTACTTCTTCTTTGTAATTCTTTACGCTTATCTTTAAACGCGACGTACTAAACTGGGTTATTTGCTCAATATAATCAATCGAAACCAACTGATGCCGATTGACTCTAAAAAAGGTCAAAGGATTTACAAGCTTCAAAACCGCTTCGATGGAGTTCTCTTCTATTAAGTGAATTCTTCCCTCTGTTGTCACCAGATATACTCCGCGGTCTTCTTTATAAAAACAAACCACCTCATCCACCAAGATCATTTTAATCTGCATTCCCACTTTTATCATGAAGCGTTTAACATAAGAGGTTCCTCCCATAGTCGCGCGTATCGCTTGTACTTTTTGCTCCATGTTGCGCTGCTGATTCTTGTACTTTTCAATAGCTTGTATTAACTCTGTCGACTCTATGGGTTTCAAGAGATAATCAATACTGTTTAACTTAAACGCTTTAATGGCATAGTGATCGAAGCTTGTGACAAAAATCAATGCACTATTCACTTCTACTTGCTCAAATATCTCAAGTGATAATCCATCTGCGAGCTGAATATCCGCTACAATTAAATCTGGATGTTCGTTTTGCATCAACCACGGTATGGCCTCACTAACGGAGTACAACACACAAGTAACGGAAAACCCCAGTTTATTCAACTCACGCACCAACAGTCGAGCAGCAGGCTTTTCATCTTCTATGACAACTATATTCATCCTTTTTCATTTTGAGGTAAGGGGATAATCACACTAAATTCCCTAGCTGTTTCTTCGATTCGAATCTCTTGTTGCATCAACACTTGGCAGCGGCTCGACAAATTTTTGAGCCCCAATTCCGAGGTGTACTCCTGTTTAGGTTTGGTGTACTTCTCATTCCATACCTTCAGTCCTCCATCGACAATACACAAGGCGATGCTAATTTTCCCTTCAGATGGAATGCTGTTGTGTTTGACTACATTTTCTAATAAAAGTTGTAAACTCAATGTGGGAATTAAAACATTTGAATACTCATAGACTTCTTCTGCCAAATGAAAGTTAATGGCATTGTCATAACGGACATTCAAGAGATAAACATAATCTTGGCTAAATTTCAATTCATCTGCCAAGGTACTTGACGTAGCATCCAATCGTTCTAAGACGTAGCGGTAAATTTTTGAAAAGGATCGCGCAAACTGTTCAGCCTTGACAGCATCTTCCTGAATGGTACTAATCAACACATTGAGATTATTGAACAAAAAATGAGGAGATAGCTGTTCCTTCATGCGTTCAATTTGATTTTTCTGCAACGTAATTTCCATCTCTTTATTTTTCAATTCTAAGATTCTCAACTGATCGTGATAAGCAAAAGCAAATACTAGGAGTAAAATAAAAACACTAACCAAAACTACTCCTAGAAAATTCCCCAAACGAAAGTGATTGCCTTGCCAGAAATCAGCAAAGGGAAGATTAAAAAACAACTGTAACAGCAATCCTAAAAATAGATAATACGTTACGATAGAAGTTATAATTCCAGAAAAAAAATAAAGCGTATTACGCAATCGTTGGCTGAGTACAACTCCTGTTTTCCTTTCTCGTTTATTTAACGCTCCACTTACCACGAGGCTCATCAAGACATTAGAAGCATAAATAAGTAAGGAAAGTACAAAGGAGAAAAATGTATTCTTTACAAATTGAGGATTTACGAGTATTTCACCCAAGGACAGTGCACTGTCATAAAAAGAATAGTACGATATAGCAAGGCTAATTAGTATACCCAAACTAACAGCCAAGACCAAATGGCGGTACCAATTTACAATCATAGTTCTTCTTTTTTAGACAATTTACAACTATACACGAAAATATAAAAAATCATTTTATTGGAGTTCTCCACAATGTTCTTTTGTTTTAATGGCCCAATCTTTTCCCCAGGAAGGATAAAAAGGCAACGGGGTTTCTTGTTGTTCAAATAAATCCAATGCCTGCTGTAACATGGCACAGTACTTAGCCTGATCTATTTTCATAAACGCGGCACTGTTCAACTTAAAACTTGCCAAAGCATAAAGCGCTCTTGGATTTTTCGGATTTAACGCCCTCGCCTTTTCATAGGCTTGGGTGATGATTGAACTTTGTGTCATTCCCTTATTCATTGGGTCGGTCATCAGTTCTAAGGTTTCATTCATACCCTTTAACACATACCATTCTGCCCCACCTTGATTCAACCATTGTTCAATCAATAGGCGATTTTGGTTGATTTTTTCCTCGACCTCCTCTCCATAGGGGTTATTCATCCCTGTTGTGATTTGGATAAAAACTTTATAATACACTGGAATCCAATTGTCTGGTTCCGACGCTGCAATGCGTTCGAGTAAAGCAACTGCTTCTTTGGATTCTCCACTTTGCCATTGCTGTAGGGCTTTTTGCATGCCCATTTCGTATTTGGTTTGTGCCGAGCTAAACAAACTATAGCTACACAGAAGTAAAAGCATTATTTTTTTCATGATAACTGTATATTAAATAATTTAAAACTACAAGATGATAAACAAAGTTTCAAAATAAAGGGTATGAACGGTAGTATTTCTAACATTAACGGTGGTTATAGGTTATCGAGCTGATTGGACTTTTTATCTGCACTCAGCGTCCACATAAATCCGACATAAATAAAACGCTTAGCCGAGCCACGAACTACATCAGGTGATGCCTGAGGCGCAGTAAATTGATAGGCATAAACAGGATCTCTTCCCAAAAGATTGTCTATAGCTAAGTAGACTATCTTTTGTGTGTGAAACACATATGCCCAGCTGAGACTCAGATTATGCACTGGACTTGATTGATAGGTTATTGTATTAGTAGCATAAACATCGTGGAACGTACGGGGTGAGCTGTAATGATACGTCAGGCTTACTTGGGATTTCCAAGGCTCGAACCAATGTTTTCCCACAACCACTAAACTGTTTTTCACCACATAAGCGGGTTGCATCCATTGCTCCCAATAACTTTCTTTTCGCTGTGAATCTGTATAGGTATAGGTCACCCAAAACTGAACGTTTCGAAGGGAATTATTCTTCCAAAATAGATCTAATCCTCTGGCGTATCCTTTTCCATTTTGTGTATGGTTTCGCTGTTGATCTAAGGGAGTAAGCAATAATTTGTCATAGGTTTTATAAAACACTTCCGCCCGTAGTTGATGCTTTTTAAAGGTATACGTATAATTTCCCACCCAGTGCTGGGCTTGCATGGGTGTTTCTTTTTCTTGCAACACAGTTGATTCTAATCCTACTTTTTGATTGAATACCCCATAAGCAAAAGATATACTGTGATTGAGATTCGGTTGATAGGTTAACAGCGTCCGCGGTTCTACGTTCCAATCCGACGCTATTGAATACTTCGTGATTCTCGTACCGACCCTTAGGGTAAAAACGGGAGACATCTTCCAATTATTTTCTAAAAAGAAGGCCCATTGGGTTGTCTCTTCTTTCCACGGGAGCACATTTACAGCTGCACGTTGTACAAGATCCAGCTGTAAAAATTGAAAATCCACACCAACAACTGATCGCAACTGCCCATTCCATTGATATGATAGCTTGACTTTTTGAACCCAATCCCAACTTGTATTGCGCCTTTGCTTTTCATTCTGATCTCCTTTGTACTTCGAATATCCAATTCCTGTACCTAGTTCCAATTTCAAATAGGACGATAGCTTGGCAAAATACAAACTGTTCAAATAAAGGTTATCTGATTTTAGTTCTAGTGTATCTACACGATTACTAGGGCGAATTTCCTGTTCATACTTCATTGAGGTTCGATCAACCGCTGCGTACAACTTATATCCTCCGCGGGGTGTTTCTCTTTTATACTGCATTTCTCCTGCGAGCGTAGCAAAGGGTTTTCTCGTTGTATAGCGTTGTTTTACCAAAACGGTATAAGCCCCAAGATTGAGATAACTCAAGTTATACGATAGCGAACTCTTTCCCCATTGATACGTTTGAGCGGCACTTCCTCCTACTGTAGAAATAGAAAAGTCTTGACGAGAAGGATCTATATCATTCGAGGTATCTAGTTGTAAAATACCCGATAAGGCATCGCCAAACTCCGCACTATATCCACCCGCTGAAAAGGACATTCCTCGAAACAGGAAAGGAGAAAACTTAGCGCGAACGGGTATATTTCCCATCGAGGCGGTATACGGCTGAAAAACTTTGATTCCGTTAACCACAATACCACTTTCTTCGGGTCGTCCTCCACGAATCATGAGTCTACCATCTTCTCCTGCCACTTGAGCTCCCGGTAGCGTGCTTAAAACCCCTATAATATTCCCAGGACTACCTGCAGTACTCACCACATCCATCGCTGTAAACCCAATGCTTTCTGCGCGCTCGAATTTAGCTTTACCTTTGGTTCGAATTACGATTTCCTGCATTGCATCTGTTCGAGGACTGAGAACCATACGGCTTTCCCAGTCCTCTTTAGTATCAATTGGTAGGGATACCTCATCAAACTGTGGATGTGTAAATTTTAAAACCCCTTGTACAACTGTATCCTGCACAACAAAAGAAAAATGCCCTCTTGCGTCAGATAAAGCACCATCAAAGCTGTCCTCTAGATAAATGTTAACATTTTCTATGGGTTTATTTTTCTTACTTACCACGGTACCAGATAACGTAATCTGTTGCGCCTGTACGAGTCCCACAAAGAAAAAGAAGAACCAACTGAATCCTATTTTCATTTCGCGATTGTATTATATAGCAGCAAACCTAAGGCGTAAACACAACAGCATCAACAAAAGATGCGCGACTTGTTACTTTCTATGTTCGAACGGTATCATCCCCCTTTTTCTGATCTATCTTTATCCTACCACGAATATGGTATTTTCATTGCTATACTGCATATATCCTAGTTACTCCCACTATATTTAACGTATGAAATCCAATAATTATAATGATAAAACAAAATGATTAAATACATGAACAATACAATGATCAAACTACTTTTAGGAGTAGTTGTGGGCTTACTGATTGGTCCTTATCTGTCTCCAAGCTTCTTACAAGTCTTTTTATCTGTCCGACATATTCTTGGTCAAATTATTTTATTCTTGGTTCCTCTAATTATTTTAGGATTTGTGGTTTCCTCCATTGCTCAATTAGACAAGAAACAAACCAAAATTATTGGTTTTTCTATTCTCATTGCCTATTTGTCAAGCATAGGAGCTGGTTTTTTCAGCAGTGCATTAGGATATTCTATTATACCTCATTTGCACATAGAAAATAATGTAGCGGACTTAAATGAACTACCTGCCTTATTGTTTAAACTCGATATCCCTCCCGTTTTTAGTGTGATGACTGCACTGACGCTTGCCTTAATGATAGGTATTGGTATTTTGTGGACAGAATCTAAACCATTAGCGCAAGCTTTTGAATCATTTAAGAATATTGTGTTGTTACTCGTGAACAAAGTATTGATTCCCATCTTACCGTTTTATATCATGGCTAACTTTGCGCTATTGAGCTATGAAGGCTCCATCCAATCGCAACTTCCTGTATTTATTACCGTCATTGCGATTGTCATTGTCGCCCATTTTGTGTGGTTAGGAGTGCTCTATCTTCTTGCCGGACTCTATGCCAAACAAAACCCATGGGAAGTAATCAAGCATTATCCACCTGCTTATCTGACTGCTATCGGAACAATGTCTTCTGCAGCAACATTAGGTGTAGCGCTCCAATCTGCACATAAAAGCAAAATCTTGAAACCTGAAATTACAAACTTCACGATTCCCTTCTTTTCGAATATCCACCTTTGCGGTTCGGTATTAACGGAAGTTTTCTTTGTTATGACGGTATCACTAGTGCTTTATGGATCCATACCCGATTTAGGCACTATGATCTTGTTTGTGCTCCTCCTCGGCATCTTTGCTATTGGTGCGCCGGGTGTCCCAGGAGGAACGGTGATGGCTTCTTTAGGGATTATCTCCTCAGTATTAGGGTTTGATGATGCTGGAATTGCCTTAACCTTGACTATTTTCGCCCTACAAGACAGCTTTGGTACAGCCTGTAACATAACAGGAGATGGTGCGTTGAGTTTAATGGTGACTCGATATGGAAAGGGAAAAGAGAAAAGAGAAATGGGTGATGCGTGATGCGTCGCTTTGTCTTTTTGACTTTTGGCTTTTGGCTTTTGAAAGATAGTTTTTACAATGATTTTTTTTTGAGGGATGGCCGATAAGACCTAATTTAAAAAGAATGTTTGAATTAGAAAAAACGAATCTCATAAACTTCTTCTAAATAAAAAAGCCAACCTCTTGGTTGGCTTTACTTATCTTGATAAAGAATACATTTAGTCTTTTAAAATTTGACGAGAGATTACTAATTTTTGAATCTCTGTTGTCCCTTCTCCAATGGTACATAATTTTGAATCACGGAAGAACTTTTCTACTGGAAAATCTTTCGTATATCCGTATCCCCCGTGGATTTGAATAGCATCTGTTGAAACTTTTACACAAACTTCTGACGCATACATTTTTGCCATAGCTCCAATTTTGGTCATTGGTTTATTGTTGTTTTTCAAGAAAGCTGCTTTGTGTAATAACAATTCTGATGCTTCGATTTCTGTGGCCATATCAGCTAGTTTGAATCCAATTGCTTGGAAATCACTAATTGGTTTTCCGAACTGTACTCTTTCTTTTGAATATTTTAAGGCAGCTTCATAAGCTCCTTTTGCAATACCTAAAGACAAAGCTCCGATAGAGATACGTCCACCATCCAATACTTTCATCGCTTGGATGAATCCTTCTCCAACTTCTCCTAAACGGTTAGCATCTGGCACACGACAGTTATCAAAAATCAATTCTGCTGTTTCAGAAGCGCGCATTCCCAATTTGTTTTCTTTTTTACCACTAGCAAATCCTGGTGTTCCTTTTTCAATAACGAACGCAGTCATTCCACGTGAATCTCCTTTTTCTCCAGTACGAGCAATAACAACGGCAACATTTCCAGAAATTGCATGTGTAATGAAGTTTTTTGCTCCATTCAATACCCAATGATCTCCGTCTTTTACTGCTGTAGTACTCATTCCACCCGCATCCGATCCTGTATTGTGTTCGGTTAATCCCCAAGCACCAATCCACTCTGCAGTAGCTAATTTTGGCAACCATTTTTTCTTTTGTTCCTCGTTACCGAATGTCAAGATGTGATTTGTACATAATGAATTATGAGCTGCAACTGATAAACCAATAGACGAATCTACTTTTGATATTTCTTCTACAATGGTAATATATTCATGGTAGTTCAATCCTGATCCTCCGTATTCTTCTGGTACAAGCACACCCATATACCCCATTTCTCCTAATTTTTTAAATAAATCAACTGGAAAAATCTGTGCTTCATCCCATTCCATAATGTATGGACGAATATTTTGTTCTGCAAAATCTCTAATAGACTCAGCAATCATTGCTTGAGTTTCATTGTATTCAAAATTCATGGTTGTTTAATTTAATTCCTAATTTCCAAATATAAACTAATTATGTGAATCTTGTCAAGGGGAATTTTTTCAATTTCTCTTAATTGCTCTTTATTAACGAAATCTCCATGTAAACTTCTATATTTAACAATCTCTCTTGCGAGATAATAGTTCAAATACGGTATATTTTTCAAATCGTCAACAGTCGCTTGATTGAGGTCTAACAGCTGAACTGAAGGAGGCGATAAAACGGCATAGTGCTGTAACAGCGTGATAATAACTGCATCGGACAAGCCATATACAAACTTCAACTGATCGATATGCACATAACCGCCCCATTTATCTCGATCATCCAAAATACGTTGGGATAAGGTCGGACCGATACCATAAATCCCTTGCAGCCCTTCAACGGTTGCCGTATTAATATCTTGGATTGGTTTTGATTTCACTTCTCTAGCTTTGACTGAAGGTGGTCGATTCAGATCTTTATTCTGCTGCCTATATGGTGTAGATCGACTTGAAAATACCATAAACCGACCATACTTTTGCATCCAAGCTTCCGAAACTCCTGTAACTTCTTGAAATGCCTGCGTTGAGTTGACATAGCGCTTCGCCTCACGATAGGCAAATAAACGATCCAGTGCTTCCATACTTAGTTCAAGCATGAATCCTTTGTAATCTGTCAGGTAATTGGGGTTAAAGGGATAAATCGTATCCTTCTTTCGGGTAGCAAGTATACGCAAGCTGTCTAATTCTCGTTGGATAAATTTTTGTTCCTCACTTGTTAGGGTGTACTCCTTTCTCGTGTCAGGATATCGATAATAACACAGATACAATAATCCTTGTACCACACATACAACAAGAATCAACGCAATAAAACCACGCTTTTGCGATTGGGTATAGTAATACCAATGATAAAAATTGTTTTTCCATTTCATACATCATACAGAGCGATGTGTATTACTTCACAAAGAGGAAAATACCGTTCCCTTCGTTATAAGTCAAACACAGAGCTTCGTTTGGTATAGACTAAATCTTTTAATCGCACAACAAAAGCTAAGGTTAAATAAAGGGCAAAAGCTAATCCTAGGGTAAAAAAAGAAAGGTAGATAAAAAAGAGGCGAATATTGGTTACACGAATCCCCAAGCGATCTCCTAAACGAGTGGATACTTTAAACCCGTGTTTTTCAAAAAAATAACGCAAATTATTAATCATTTCTTCCCTTATTTGTAGTAATACAAAGTTAGTTCTTTTTATTTAAAATTGCCATACCTACGGCACAAGACAAACATTTATTCCACACACAATACTTTTTATTCAATTGAAGGAATGCCTGAGAATCAAAAGCATGCACCAAATACACACCCTCTTTTTGAAATAAGGCTGTAATGGCATTGGATTCAGCCTTGAGTTTCGTACTCATTTCGATAATTTGCTCGATGTCCTCTACTCTTCCTTGATGACCAGCAAATACATATTGTATGGGAATAAGGGTATTGAGCAATACAAGTTCTCGAAAAGCATCTGACAACTTTTTTGCGCTGCGTTTACCTTCTTTTCCGAAGGTATAATGCGTTTGCCAATATTCACTAACTGTAGTTTGGAGGAGTGCTTTTAATTGACTTACCTCTTGGGTATGGAGCAAGTCCGACAATTGGTATTGGTGATGATAAAACCACGCAGCCAATTGTGCCAAGCGAATAGTAGGGAAATTCGTTGGTCGAAGCTTAAAAAAATGCAATTCTTGGATCGCCCGTTGTTGCAATTGATACTTCTGTTGATAAAAACCCCAACGTTGTACTAAATCCCAATAATAACGATCGGGTATTTTATGTTGCGGTTCATTCAGGAATCCAGCCATTCCAAAAAACAAGGCTTCAATATTGAGCAATTCTCCGCCTTCTCTTCGCAAAATTTGAATGGGCAATGCTTTACCAATAGAAAAAAATGCTTCTCCATTAATGTTCAATCCAAAACTCTTAGCTAACAGCGCTACTAACACCTGATTCCAATCACCCGTTGTTGCTTCTAGGAGTTTTTGTATCTCCACTGCCTTTTCTTCGAGACGTTCGATATACAACGTTTCTTTCCATTTATACCATGCAGTGGGAGACAGACTATCACAAAGTAAGGTCTGACAATTAATCGTGGTCTTGGGAGCAAAAAGTTGCTCGGTTCGATGGAGTAAGCTCGGCTGAACATACTGCGCCACAACCAAAGTCGGTACTTCTTCTCCTCGGAGATTAAACACAGGGGTATCATATTCCCAAACGACATGTAAAATGACATTATCATATCTTGCATCCCGTTCATGATTATGCCGATACCAATCGGATGATTGCAGGTGTACCTCGATATTCCCTGCCCAGACTTGTCCATCGAGCGCAAGTTGCGCATTAAAAAAATCAGGTCCTGCTAAAGTGGACCATTGACCAGGGTGTATCACTTTAATTTCTTGCTTTTGTAAGGTCTGCAAGAAAGGCGTGGTAAACAATTGTTTCTCCCAAACATATTGTACAAAAGCTTCCTTCATTATTTCGTTTTTTGTTGGTGTAGCTATACATTAACAAAAATCTCTCCAAAGAAGAAACAGCAACAAAAAAAGGTTGACCTATTGATCAACCTTGCTTTATATTTAACTAAAGAAATTCCAAACTAAACCAAATCGAAACGTAAAATCTTTATACGGATAATTGGGTGCGGTATAGTAATTATATCCCGACATACTACTATTGAAATGCTCTAAGATAAAATAAATTCGCGCGGTACGCACTTTCATATCAATAAAGAAATCAAACATCGGATAGTCTCCAATTTTCACTTTGTCTTGTACATAGAAATCACCAATTACAGGGTTGTAATCATTCCCATAGAATTTGCTGAAATAGGTAAAAGTAATTCCCGTTTGAAACTTCAGCGCTTTATCAAATAAAGCTCCTTTGTAATAGAGGGTATTACGCGTGAGTAACTTTGGAACATTCAGGATGTGATCTTCTTGATCCACTTCTTGATATAAAATGGTATTATCCAATCCAAATCTTCCGAACTTAATTTCTTTCGAGGCCTGAAGGGATAAAAAGTTGATGGTCTTACCATACTGTTTTGGCGTAACTAACAACTGCTTTGCGATACCAAAATCATCATAGACGGGATTATCATTGGAGAAATACAATTTATCTTTAATCACTTGATAACTTCCTTCTAGCGTTACCCAAGGGGTTGTCAGTGTTGCATCAAATTGATTAATTTTTTCGTTGTTGAAACTATTGTTCCAATTGTAATGCAAGTAATCACTTTGATACAAATAGTAACTTAAGTTCCCCATGCGGCTCAACTTTTGATATCCTCCTTGTAGTCCGATGTTTTCTGCTAAAGCATAATCGATATTTGCTTGGATATTACTCGTATTATCACTTCCTAAAGAATTATAAAGCAATAAAAAGGCTTTCCAATGTTCCTTTTTGTAGGTATACTTTCCTCCAACGAGCGTCATGTTCTTTTCTAGTAGATTAGGAATAAACCCTCCATTAATATTGGCTACGCTATTGTATTGATAGTTGTACTTATAAAAATCCGCATACACTTCCACACGTCCTAAAAGTCCCGATTGAAAGGCTGCTCCTACTTTGTTGGAAAGGGTATAGTACTTTGTTTTATTGGAAATGGACGATTGAAATGCTGAACCAAAACGATCTTTTTGGGTATAGGTACTATTTAAATCCTTCTGATCATATTCGAAGAACTTATCTTCATAGGTAAATTCATGAGTCAATAACAATCCATTAGCCAATGAACTATTTAACTGGTATTCGTGGTGTACAAACAAGCGTTTTCCTTTTAAGAGAGATTCTCCATCGCGGAAATAAACATTCAAACGCTCGCGTTTATTATAGGGTTTCTCACTGGTTTCGAACAAATCTAAATCGGTAATTCCACCATTTTCTTGATTGAGGATATCTTGTGCAACAAAATGGGTGAATAACACATAGCGTTTATTTGGCGAATAATAACTACCACCAATACGGAAGTTTCCCGTAGAAGACAACTGACTCATGTATTTTCCAAGCGAACGCATTCCTTTATACGCCACGAACAAATTTAAATGCTCACTGGTATTCAGTGTAATAAAAGCATCTAAACTTTGTCCTTGTTTCATCACACTTTTATAATACAATTCTGTACGCGGTGTTGGGCTGGAATGATACATAATATCCTCCGCTTTTAGGTAGTTGAAATGTTTGGCATCAAATCCAAATCCTGGGAGTACTTGGTTTTCTTTTTGGGTGTATTTTAGCGTCGCATAAGTTTGCCCTTCATTAGCAAAGGGCAACAATCCGAAATTATCTTTGCGCAAATAATTGAACTTGTAGTAGCTTTTCAAAGTCAAAGCAGTATCTACAGCCACCGTATCACGAAGGATACTAATAATCTTATAATCCTTCATGGGAGCAATAGAATCCTTCTTTACCTTTTCTCTTAAACTTCTCGGTTCTTTATTTTCTTGCTCGATGTTTCGGTTATTTGGATCACCAAAATTATTCTGATTGCCGTAATTTAAATTATTACTTTGACTTTGTTGATTTAAATTAACCTTTTTCACCATACCTTGTCCGTATGATACTAAACTTATTAAACACAACACCAAGTAAAGACACTTTCGCATAAAATCTAAATTTAAGCAAAGGTAATTTTATTTTTATTATAATAGTGATCCTGTGCTAATTTAAGGGAATAAAAAAAGCCATCCGAAGATGGCCTTTTCTATTTTACAGGAATGATTTCACAAATTATCTTGTTCCACCAGCCCACCAAACATTCTCAGTATACACATAATTTCCATCACCGTAAGCTGCTCTTACGTGTGGGTTATTCGATACATCAGAGTTTCCGTACGCAAAGCGTTTCGGGAATTTTGCTGGATCTTTGTGTTTCAATTCAATCAACTCTTCACCCATTGCTTTCCATCTACGGATGTCATTGTACATTTCAATACTTTCTACCTCAAAAGCAGATAGGTATTTCTCTTGTGCAATGCGCTTTAATAAGGCTGGTCCGGTTAAATCTGTTGGAATTACGCGATTGTAACTACCATAAGTATAATATTGATGCTTATTTAATCCAGCTTCAACAGCTTCTTGCAAGGTAGAAACAGCTGCTGGGTCACCTATACGCGCTTGTGCTTCTGCTTTCAAAAACAACAATTCATGGTAACTCATTAAGTATACGGCATTAGCATCATTCATTCCTCCAATACTTAATCCTGAAAGAGAATAAGTATCTTGTGATTCTAAAGTTTGTTGAGAATGATCTAATAATACAACTTGTCCTCCTTTTTTAACAAAATAATCTTCTAAACGGGGATCGTTTGAATCTAACCCTTGCATTATATCATAATAGGTCTTAGATGAGAACAATCCTGATCTAGCAGCACGAAATGCATAAAATGGATATACTACGTTAGCATTTCTAAAATAGAAATCTTCATTTACTCCTCTAAATGACTCATTTACATTATCAATAACAGCCTGATAATCAGGAGAAACAGCCGATAAATGCATTAAATATCTTGCCTTCAATCCGTAAGCAGCACTTTTCCAAAATCCTACGCTATCATCAGATCCCCCATAAATGATATCTTGCTTACCTAAAGCATCAAATTCCGATTCCTTATCTAGATTTACAATTGCATCATCCAATAATTTAAATATAGCCTTGTATATATCTTCTTGTTTATCCAATTTGGCTTGTGGATTTAAAATCGGATTTAATGCTTCTGAATAGGGTACGTCACCAAACAAATCGGTCAAAACACCTAAATTATAAGCTTTTAAAATTTGAGCAATGCCCAATGTATGATAGTTACCAGCTTCTTCTCCACCTTCCGAGCACTTTTTCTCAATAGTAGTTAACCCTCTTAAGTTACGGTAAATTGAATTCCACGAATTATTATAAGTTGTACTTAAGATAGGTTCCCCCATTCTTTCTTGAGCCTTATACATCTGATTATGTCCACCTCCTAACAATTCCGTATAAACAGACGCATAAAAGGCCAAATCCGATCCTGTCACAGAAAATCCCGTACTCACCATTACTTCCGTAATAATGTACTTAGACTCCATGAATTCAGGATTATTCTTGTTCTTGTTGATATCGTCCATTTTATCTTCCGAACACGATTGCAAAGCCAAAGCCCCTATGACCATGCTTGCTAAAATATATTTTATTCTTTTCATTTTTCTCTTCTAATTAAAATGTAACATTAACAGAAAAACCAATACTCTTGGCTTGTGGAATAGAATAGTGTTCAAATCCACCTGTCATATTGTTGTTTCCTTGAGAAGCTTCTGGATCCAAGTTTGGCATTTTTGACCATAACAATAAGTTACGCGCAAAAGCAGATACTCTTACATCTACTTTGTCTTTCCAAATTTTGTCAAATTTATACCCTAAGCTCACATCACGTAATTTCACAAAGCTCGCATCATACACATTGCTCTCTGTAATATCACTCATAACACTCTCATATATAGCGCGATTTTCACTTGTAATTGCTACATCATTTTTCACAAAAGATCCATCGGCTTGTTCGCGAACCCCATTGAAAACGAATGCTTGATCACGATTGCCTGTACTAGAATCTACTCCGTATAGTTTCATTCCCATATTGGATCCGCTATACATCTTACCTCCATTTTTCCATTCTACCGTAGCACTTAAGTTCCAGTTCTTCCATGTTAGACTCGTTGATCCACCTAAGATGAATTTAGGGGCTACTTCTCCCAAGGCTTTCGTTACACCCAGAATTGGCATTCCATCTTCATCTACTAAGATATCCCCTGCTTCGTTACGAGCAAATGAATTTCCGTAGATTACTGGGAAACGGTCTCCTACCTGTGCGCGAATTTGAGGCTCAACAAACCCTCCTAATACAATATCCTCCACTCCTTCTTTTAACTCATCTACTTTGGAATCAACCTTTGAGAAGTTAGCATTAATCGTCCATTGCCAATCTTGGGTTTGAATTGGTGTTACAAAGGCAGTAATTTCATGCGCAACCGTATGGATTTTCCCTCCATTGGTCACAAAACTAGATGCACCCGTTGATCCTGCTAATGGCACTGGAAAAATTTGGTCTTTCACATCTTGACGCGAGAAAGTATAATCAACTCCGAAACGGTTGTCAAAGAATCTAAAGTCCCCACCAATTTCCCATGATTTGGTATTTTGTGGTTTTAATTCTGGGTCATAAATAATTGGATAATGCGTATATCCCATTGTACCACCTAAAGGATATAAAACTGGATTTCTAGACCAAAAGCCTCCTGAGTAATCTGGGGTATAGAAATAATCATTATAATACTCTCCCGCTTGTCCCACTTCTGCATAAGAAGCTCTTAGTTTCGCAAAGCTCAAACCGCTCTTTCCTTTCAATCCCTCTAATTCTGTTACCACAAAACCTAAAGATACCGAAGGATAAACGAAGTCTCTGTTTCCTCTTGGCATGGTAGATACAATATCTTTACGAATCGTTCCGTTCAAGAATAACATATCGCGGTACGAGAAACCTACGTTAGAGAAAAAACCAACATTTCGCTTCATACGACGCGTTTCTTGAGATTTAACCGAAACCGCATTTTCAATGGTTGGCCATCCTCCAAAGTTCAATCCTCCTCCGAAATCGTCATACATTTTCAAGTTCGTCTCATTAAACTCATTTCCGACCATGATGTCAAAGCGGAAATCCTCTCCTAATAGCATGTCGTAATTAATCGTGAATAAAGAGTTGGTTACCGTATTGGTCACTCCATATAAATTTAGATTCGCCGAGTCACCACTTAAGTCATGTGCCGTACCAAATTCATATACATCGCGATAGTGCGTCGTATAGGTATCTACACCTGCTTGGTAACGGAAGGTTAAGTTTTTAGACCCATCCACACTGATTTCTGGTGCATAGGCAATATTGGCATTCCCATAAAAACGTCCTGTTTTTTCCGTAAACTCATTGTGTTTCGCTGCCCAATATGGATTATCAAACCCATTCGCTCTGTAGTGGATTTGATCATACTCATTCGTTGGATTAGCGTAAGGAATCCCTTTCAAATTATAACTTAGAGGACCTCCCCAAATTCCTGGTAAAGTAGAGTTATTTGCTGCCGAAGCTTTCCATACATCAGAGGTAATATAGCTACCTGCAAAACCAGTTGTCCATTCCGAATTCAATTTCGTCTCTCCTGAGAATTTAACGGTCGTACGCTTCATCTCTGTTCCAGGCATAATCCCCGTTTGAGTCGTATTAGCTAGACCAAAAGAGTAGTTTGTTTTTCCTGTATTTTGACTGATGTTGAAGTTATTCGTCAGGGTTCTACCCGTTCTAAAATAATCGTCAATATTGTCATATACACCTGGTTTTACCCATGGGTCTAATCCTGCTTTTGCCAATTGAGGTACATAGTACATACCTGGACGCAAAACACCGTCGGTATATTTATTGTCCGTATTTCCACCATATTCTGGATCATTCGGTAAATCCGAAATTTTAGGCCCCCAAGACATAGAGTTAGTTGGATCATATTTTCCATCCTTACCTTGTGCATAGGTTTTTTGCAATCTTGGCTTTTTAGACAAGGTCTCGAAACTACTCGTAGACGTAAAGCTAATCACCGGTTTTCCTTCTTTTAGTCCTTTTCCACTTTTAGTTGTAATTACTACTACCCCATTAGAAGCACGAATACCATATAAAGCAGAAGCTGCCTGTCCTTTTAGGATGTTGATCGTTTCAATATCACTAGGATCGATATCAATAGCTCTGTTGGCAATATCCGCACCTGATGTACTGTTTCCTGTAGAAATCGGTGCTGTTGACTCGATTGGCATTCCGTCAATTACATATAAAGGGGTATTATTCCCTGTAAATGAACGTGCTCCACGAATTACAATTTGAGAAGAAGCTCCTGGTGCACCACTTGATGGTGTGATTTGCACCCCTGCTAATTTTCCTTGTAATGCTCCTGATAAACTGCTGTTTTCCGTTTTGTTCAAATCGGCTGCTTTAATTTCTTGTGTTGCATACCCTAGGGCTTTAGCACTTCGTTTGATTCCCATAGCGGTAACCACTACTTCTTCCAACTGATGCTCATCGGCCACCATGTTTACATTAAACACATTAGCACCCCCAACGGTGTGCTTCACATCTTTCATTCCAATAAATGAAAACACAAGCACTTCACCTTGCTTGGCTTTTATGGAATACTTTCCATCTAAATCGGTTTGTGTCCCCATCTGGGTTCCTTGAATCACAACCGTCACACCTGGCAGTGGCATACCTTCTTCCGATACCACTCCAGATAGTGTTTTTTCCTGCGCAAATCCTACTTGTACAAGCAGGATCATGATGCACGCATAAATCCACTTAATCTTCGATCTCATTCTTAAAAAATTGATTAGTTAGTTAAACAAATCTAAACATTTTTTATCAGACTGCCCAAACCATTTTCACTAAATCACCACAAAAAACACACAACCAAAAGATTTTAACTACATAATCCTTATTTTTATTGCCAATTTAAGAGCATTAAACAAACTTTATTTCCATAAACCCACAAGTATCTCTAAGTCTCTAAACATTAGACTAACCCAATATTTAGTATATTTTTAGCATTACCTCTGGTTTTTAATTAACTATTTCTCTCTTCTATTACTATCATAATAAGTATTAAAAAAAGAAAATAAACACGTATAATACTCGTAAAAACAGAAATAATACAAAAAACAACTCCTAATACCCTTAATTCATTTCAACTGTGTTAAATAAAACTTAGTCCTCTTGTTACCTCCCTATAACGTAGCACAATACTCGTATAAACTACAGGAACTTTTTGTTCTTTCCTGCTGATTACTTTTTCTCGTTCTTTCGATACATACAAATGGTATACGAATAAAAAAAGGGCTGTTCGAAAACAGCCCTTTTTTTTATAATCAGGATATTAATACCCTTCGTTTTGATCGATCTTACTTGCATTGATTTCACTACGTGGAATAGGAAATGCCAATTTAGGCGCTCCATACTTCATTCCTTCGGTAGATTGAGGCGTAACACCTAAGTTCTCTTTATTACGCATTTGATCTTCAAAGCGGAATCCTTCAAACACAAGCTCTTTACGTCTTTCTATCAATACATCATCTAACTTCAGCGTCGCATACTTTGCTACCGGTTTATCCTTATAACGCTCAGCAGCCACTTTATTTAACAAGTCTAAAGCCACCCCTTCATCAGTATGTGTACGTGCTGCAGCTTCAATAAAGTTAAACACCAACTCTTCATAACGCATAACTTTAATGTTTGCACTAATACCGGTGTATTTACCAAAATTTCGGTAATGCTCTAAATTATAGCGAATTGCAGGATCCACTGGTACGTCTCCATCTAATTCCTCTTTTGTCAATTGGACATACTTATTTGTTCCAATCTGTTTATAGTTTCCTTTCTCATTTTGAGTTAGGTTGTTATATCCTTGCATCTCTAAAGAAGAACGAATATCTGTTACATCTTCAAATAACTCTTGTAAGTTTGTTCCTAAACCAACAACGTCACCATATCCATTATATGAATAGATGCTGTACAAAGAGTTGTTTCCTGGATTATTGATATTGTCTTGGGCTAATTCGAATACAGCATTGCTTTGTGGTTCTTCTGTTCTAAACGATGATACATAAGAATCTCTTTGAATAATTGAACCACCTAAATCCATAGCCGCCTTAGCACTTTCCATTGCAACGGTATAATCTGCTGCATCAAATGCACCAAAGAACAACGCTACTCTAGATTTTACTCCATAAATTGCTTGTTCAGTAAAACGCTTTTTATTTGATGCGTTTTTATCCACCAACTTCAACGCTTCGTCTAAATCTTTATAAATATTAGCTCGAACTTCGCGAACAGAAAGGCGTTTGTAGTTTTTTGTATCTAACTCACCAAATTTTGTGATATAAGGGACTCCCATTGCGTTCAACCCTCCATCATTCCAATATTGCTGTCCGTAAATACGCAATAAGTCAAAATGAGCCAAGGCGCGAATAGCATAAGCTTCTGCTTTTCCTTGCTTAATTTCCGTTTCATTACCGCTTTTAATTTCTGAACCAATTGCTAAGTTTGCCGAGCTAATTACTTCGTAAATTTTCTTCCAGGTATCCGCTGGAAACGCGTGTGTAGGCGTTAAGCTGAATGAGGATACATTTTGGAAACGGTTTGAAAATCCTGCAGCTGCATACGCATTGTCTCCACGAGCTTCACTATACACAATAATGTCACGACCATAATAAGCCACATTCACCATTCTATAATAAGCTCCAGATACTGTTGCACGTAAATCAGTTGCAGTTTCTATAGGTTTAGCCTCGATATCTCGAGAGCCCTCTAAGGTAGCATCTAAACGGTCATCCGAACAACTAGTCAGTCCAGAAGATAATAAAGCTACCGCTAAAATTGAAAATATAATCTTTTTCATAACTTTTTAAAACTTAACATTAACAGAGAATACAAATGATTTCACTGGTGGCGTCGCTACACTTACATAACCAGTAGCATCTACTTCTGGATCATATTTCAGTCCGCTGTCTTTTACCCAAGTCCACAAGTTTGTACCAATAACAGAAAGTGTAACACCATCTAAATTCAAGGTTCTCGTGAAAGCAGAATCAAAATTATACCCTAGTGTTACGTTTCTCAATCGAATATAATCCCCATCATACAAGAATCGCGTTGATGGGCTAGTAAAATACTCATTTCCTCCAGTAGCTGTATATTCTACGATAGGCACATCTGTAATATCGCCAGGTTTTTGCCATCTATCTAACATTTGTGAAGAGGCATTTGAGGAAACCAAAGCACTTGTTGTTCCTGCTGTTTTAAATGCATATTGTTCATATACTTTATGTCCACCAGCAAACGTAAACATACCATCTAAATAGAATCCTTTGTAATCTACATGTACATTAGCACCTCCTGTAAATTTAGGCAATGCACTTGCACCTTGGAATCTAGACTCTGCATCTTTGTAGACAGATGTCTTCTGGTTATTTGCGTCATACCAGGTAGGTTGCCCTGTTTGAGTATCAACACCAGCCCAAGTCGGCATATACCACTCCCCTACTGCATGTCCTTTGACATCTGCTGTATATGATTTGTAATCAGCCATTTCTATACCATCAATTACAGGCATTTCTGTAATTCTGTTTCGAACTGAACCGAAATTAGCTCCTACCGATACATTAAAATCTTTTGATCGGATGATATCCGCATTGAACTCAAGCTCAATTCCGCGGTTATTCATCGCTCCCATATTCATCATTTGAGACTCAAATCCAGACATTTTAGACAAGCTTTTCTTGTATAATAAGTCACTTGTTTTACTCTCAAAATAGGTAGCCCCTAAAGTCAAACGATCCTCAAAAACACCTAACATGAAACCAAAGTCCATTTTTTCTTGTTTTTCCCAACCAATTGGCCCACCAATTTGAACGGGAACTAATGTTGCCTCTCCATCATAAGATCCAATATCTGCACGACGAACAAATTGGTTTGGATTAATTTGAGAGTTTCCATTCGTACCATAGGATCCTCTAAAACGCATCGTAGAAATTCTCGATTGGTTTGCCATCCAGTTTTCTAAATGCATATTCCATGCTCCACCTACAGAGTAAAAATATCCAATTCTATCCGTAAATTTAGAAGAACCTTCACGTCTTCCTGTCAAATCCACTAAGAATCTATTTTGGTAGTTGTAGTTAATAATCCCTACATATCCAAGATTAGCGTCATCTAAAAATTCATACGCTGCGTCTTTATTCGCTGCTGCTGCTGCCAAAGAATTAAATCCTTCTAAAATAATTTGACCTGAACCTTCTAAGAAACGTCGTTTTGATTTTTGGTATTCCACCAATACTTTCGTATTGAATTGGTGATCTTCTCCAATATAGAATTTGTAATCTAATCCGTTTTGTGCCACGTAGTTAAAATTAGTTCGAACTGCTTTTGCAGCTGTACCATCATAATTTTTACCGTCTCCGTGAATAGGGTTTCTGTAATCAGAGAAATCAGCTAACGTATAGTCGATCGCCATGGAAGATGTAAACTTCAAATCATCCGTAATCGCATAGCTAATTGAGTTCGAATTAATTACACGCGTTACATCATTTAATGTCTGGTTGTGTTCTGTTGTATACACCACATTGTGGTATCCTGAATTTGGTAAATAGTATGATCCGTCTTCATTATACAATGGATTCCAAGGGTTCATTACTAATTTGATATAGTTCGGGTTAGAGAAGTAAGCTCCTCCTTCTGAAATACCGTTTTGCTTGGTATTCGTTACCTTAATACTAGTATTAAACTCAATTTTATCATTGATTTTTTGCATAAAGCTCAAGGACGCTCCAATACGTCTAAAATCAGATCCGATTACTGTACTTTCAATTTTGTCATGCGACAAGGAAGCGTAGAAATTATGACGTTCGCTACCACCTGTAGCAGAGAAATTGATACTTGTCAGTGGAGCATCTTGATTTTTCACATAGTCTCCCCAATCATTATCTGGGCGACCTGCAGCAATCCAGTTGCCGTAATTTCCAGCTTTAGAGAAATTTGCTAAAGCAAAAGCCCCTGTTTCTTCGCGTGCAAAACCACCTTCTTTTCGCGTTCCAAATGTATTGTACACCCCGTCTAAAAAGATTTGTTCTTTTTCATTTGAACTCAACAAACGAGGACCTTTCACTGCATTTCTTTGAAAACCAACACGCGTGCCAAAACTAAATTTTGTTTCTCCCGTTTTTCCGCGTTTTGTCGTAATCAAGATAACCCCATTTGTACCACGTGCACCATATACAGCAGTTGCTCCCGCATCTTTTAATACCGTCATCGATTCAATATCCGCTGGGTTAATCGTTGCTAACAAAGATAAAGAAGTAGAAGGCGAGTCTGTATCATTATTTCCCCCAGAGAAGTCACCATCATACATTGGAATTCCGTCAATTACGTACAAAGGCTCATTCGTAGCTGTCATGGAGTTACGTCCACGAATACGAATATTTTGTTTTGCTCCTGGAGAACCTGAAGAGGCTGACATTTGCAAACCTGCTACACGTCCTTGTAAGGCTTGATCAGCTGAAGCCATTGGTGTAGCCGCAACTGCCTCTCCTTTAATTGCCACAGCATTTCCTGTTACTTGATTTTTTGTTTTTACCTGTCCATAGGCCAAAACAACAACCTCTTCTAACATATCTTCGACTGCTGTCATCGAAACATTATAACTATTTGGCGCACCTACTTTGTAGGTTACATCTTTTAAACCTATAAAGGAAAAAGATAGTACATCGCCTTGTTTTACCTTAAGGGAGTAGTTCCCATCTAAATCCGTCTGTGTACCCATTTGTGTTCCTTGGATAATCACAGTTACTCCAGGCAAAGGCATACCTTCCTCAGAAACAACACCCGTAAGCGTTTTTTCCTGAGCGAACGAAAATTGCACAAATAATGCCATAAATAGCACTAAAGTCCATTTTAACTTTGATCTCATTATTTAAATTGAATTAGTTAGTGCGCAAACATAAAAAACTAAACTAAAACGACGTTAACTTTCCTTATCATTAACTACAAACTAAACAATGATTTACTAAAGAATAAAAATTAAATCACCTAAATTATATAAAAATTAAGAAACCCATCTGAAAATAAATTAAAAAATCAAATAATAAACATCTGAAGTTAAACCAAAAACTTAACAAAGCCTTATTACGCTCTTTACATTTAACAGCGCCTGTATTTCCTGGGAAAACACGAAAAACTCCAACAAACTAAGTATCAATCAACAACATTAAAACACAAAAAAAACAAGTTTTTTTTCCGAAATGTTAAAATTTAGGTTCTTATGATTTCTTTAGTGGATTTCTTCGTTAATATTACCTTTTTGTCTCCAAGATTCCCCTTTAGAAGTTTACCTTTGTTTTTCATTTTACTGCTTATGTTACTCCATCACTTTTCAGATTTACAATACGAAGCCGGAACAGATGAAGCAGGTAGAGGCTGTATTGCTGGTCCCGTTACGGCGGCGGCCGTAATCCTTCCCCCTGATTTTGTCAATGAGATTCTAAACGATTCCAAACAATTATCAGCCAAGAACCGATATGCTTTGAGAAGTATTATTGAAGAACAGGCGCTAAGTTATGGCGTTACACATCTACATGAAGATGTTATTGAAGAGCTGAATATCTTACACGCGGCTATCAAAGCGATGCATGAAAGCGTTCATCAACTACAGCCTATCCCTGATTTTCTTCTTGTCGATGGAAATAAATTCACTCCTATCCCGCATATTCCGCACCAATGTATTGTCAAAGGAGATGCTAAGTATTTGAGTTTAGCTGCTGCATCCGTATTAGCCAAGACCTATCGCGATGATTATATGAATCAAATACACGAGGAATTTCCGATGTACAATTGGAAAAAAAACAAAGGATATCCTACCCAAGAACACCGGGCGGCTATTTTAGAATATGGACCGTGTAAATATCACCGAAAGTCATTCAAACTTTTACCCGATCAATTGAAATTAGATTTATAACAAAAAAACTCTTTTGTTGTTAGCAAAAGAGTTTTTTTTATTCATTATCTTGTATTTCTTAGGCGAATACTTTATCAACCGCTTGAATCGTAAAATCCAAGTCTTCATACGTCAATGCATCCGTAATAAACCATGTTTCATAAGAAGAAGGTGCGATATACACCCCTTCTTTCAACAACCCGTGAAAAAAGGTTTTAAAAGTATCATTATTACCATAACCTGCAGTTTCAAAATCAACTACTTCACGCGCATCAAAAAACACTGAAATCATTGATCCTATGCGATTAATTGTATACTTTACTTGCTTTGCATCTAACACGCGACGCATACCTTGCTCTAAATAAGCTGTTTTTTCTTCTAAGCGCTTAAATACATCTAAGTCAGCGTGAATGGCACGCAACATAGCTAATCCAGCCGCCATAGCTAAAGGATTTCCAGAAAGTGTTCCCGCCTGATATACAGGTCCGACAGGCGCTAAGTAATCCATTACCTTAGCTGAACCAGCAAATGCTCCTACTGGCAACCCCCCACCTATGACTTTACCAAAAGTAACGAGGTCAGCGCGTACGCCAAATAATTCTTGTGCTCCGCCTTGTGCTAAGCGGAATCCCGTCATTACTTCATCAAAAATCAATAGCGTTCCATGCGCATCACACAGTTGGCGTAATCCTTCTAAAAAACCCGCTTTAGGAGGAACACACCCCATATTACCAGCAACAGGTTCTATAATAATAGCCGCTACTTCCCCTTTATTTGCTTCTAAGATGGATGCAACATTTGCTAAATCATTATACGTAGCAAGTAACGTGTCTTTTGCTGTCCCTTGGGTTACCCCAGGACTATTTGGTGATCCAAAAGTTACCGCTCCACTTCCAGCCTGAATCAAGAAAGAATCAGAATGCCCGTGATAACAACCTTTGAATTTAATAATTTTTTCTCTGTCCGTATAGCCTCTCGCCAAGCGAATGGCACTCATACAAGCTTCCGTTCCCGAGTTCACAAAGCGAATCTTATCGATATTGGGTACCATAGACACTGCTAATTGAGCAATTTCGGTCTCAATCTCGGTCGGCATCCCAAAGGAAGTTCCTTTTTTTGCTTTTTCAATAACCGCGTCAACCACAGGTGGATAGGCGTGCCCCAATAACATAGGTCCCCAAGAATTGATGTAGTCAATCAGTCGATTGCCATCCACATCATACAAATAAGCTCCTTTCGCTTCTTGAACAAATATAGGGGTACCTCCTACAGATTTAAATGCTCTTACTGGTGAATTCACTCCTCCAGGAATCACTTTTTCAGCTTCTGCAAACAGCTGACTACTTCTCTGATATAACATAGTGTATTATAATTTTAAGCGTTGACCAATCGACAGATTCGTCCCGTCTAATTTATTTGCTTTCTGTAATTTCGCTACAGTTGTATTGTATTTTTTTGAAATAGAATACAAGGTATCTCCTTTTTGAACCACGTGCGTTTTGGCTGTAGCTTTAGTTTCAGCTTTTGCTTTTGGCTCTACTTTCGCTTCCGTTTTTTTCTCTATTCCTCTTTTAGGTCGTGACGAACTTACTCCCAATACCTCTCTATCATATTGATCGAGTGTATAGCGTTCAATCAAACTAATTAATTTATTGGCATATTTAGGATCAGTTGCATACCCCGCTTTTTTCAAGCCATGTGCCCAACCTTCGTAATCGTCCTTATCTAATTCAAACAAGTCCTTATACCGACTGCGTGTTACCAAAAATTGCGAGTGATCGCGATACGATTCTTCTGGGGCATCATACTTTCTAAAACACTCATCTGGCGCATCGTCCGTATGACGAACAGAGGGGCCTTCCCATTCTTTATGGCACTTAATACCGAAGTGGTTGTTCGCATTTCGACTCAACGTTCCTTGTCCTGATCCAGATTCCAATACCCCTTGTGCCAATGTGATACTAGCAGGAATCCCATACGCGGACATATTGTCTTTCGCTATATCTTTGTACTGTAAAATATAATCCTGAATCATATCAGAAGTCACCGAAATTCGAGAGGTTGCCTCTAAAGTTTCGCTCGCTTTGGCTGCGGTTCGCTTTTCTTTCCTTGCCTCTTCTTGTATACGGCGTTGCTCTTCGACTTTTCTTTGCTGTGCTCGATATTGTTCCTTAGAAACCAACTCTTTGGTTCTCATCTTCTTTCCTGTCAGTTTGGAATTGTTCTTCACTCCACAACTGACCAGTGTGAGTAAACAGAACAGTAAAAGGATTTTTCTCATTTATATAGCTATTTTATTTTTTCATTCCATCCTTGTAAGCCTCCTGTGTGTATAGCGAGAATCTTACTGTTTTTTTTAAATCGATCTTGCGCAATTAAATCAAAGATACCAAAAAGTAGTTTACCTGTATAAATCGGATCTAAAAGAATTCCTGTATCCCGTTCAAAATGGCGTATAAATTGCAGGAGATCTGCATTATACTTCGCATATCCCCCAAAGTGATACGCTGTTTCCAACTGCCAATTCTTCTTCTTGGTATATTTAGCAATTTCCGCTTGGAGAAAATTGCCTTTCAGCGCAGGAAAACCAAGTACATGCTGATGAGCTGCAGCGCCATTAATAAGTCCAGCTAGGGTTCCCCCGGTTCCTACGGCACAACATACATAGTCATACTTTTCATCTTCTTCTTGTAAAATCTCAGCAGTTCCCCTGACTGCCTCAAGATTCGTTCCTCCTTCTGGAACCAGATAAAAATCACCAAACTCCGCTTTTAATTTTGTTAGAAAAACTGTTGAGTCTTTCGCTCTGTAATCGGTTCGGGTAACAAATTTAAATCGCATTCCATCAGCGGCAGCCTTTTTCAAGGTTGGATTATCTTGATAACACGAAGCTATTTCTTCCCCGCGAATCACTCCTATAGTGGATATTCCCAATATTCTTCCTGCAGCCGCTGTAGCGGCAATATGATTGGAATAAGCCCCTCCAAAAGTCAAAACTTGATGATGTCCATTTGTCCATGCTGCCGCCATATTGTATTTCAATTTCCGAAATTTATTTCCAGAAACTTCAGGATGCAACAAGTCTTCTCTACGAATATACAATTCAATTCCATTGGGAAACGGAAGCTCAACCTTTGTGGTAGGCACAACCCTATTAGCAAACAAATCCATCATTATACCACACATTTACAAGCACTTAATTTACAATCGATTTAACTAAAAACGTTTTTTTTTGTATCAATATTAAACAAAATAATACAAGAGTTTTTAGTAACTTACCTACGGAAATTTGAGTCAAAATCCGAAGCTAGACTACAAAGCAAAACTAGTTAATAGTTTTTAGGTTTTTACTTAAAAAACACATAAATAATTAATCACAAAAAACTCAGAAAATGACTTTTAAGGAACAAATTTTACAAGGAATTCCCAATGAGCTACCAGCAAAAAAGGAGTATGATGCGTCCATTAATCACGCTCCGAAGCGCAAAGAAATATTGACCGAAGAAGAAAAGAAACTTGCCTTGCGAAATGCTTTACGTTATTTTGATGCCCAACATCATTCCGAGTTAATTCAAGAATTTAAAGAAGAATTAGACACCTATGGTCGCATCTACATGTACCGTTTCAGACCGGATTACAAGATGTACGCTCGACCAATTGAAGAATACCCTGGAAACTCTACCCAGGCGAAAGCTATTATGTTGATGATTCAGAATAATTTGGATTATGCAGTTGCGCAACATCCTCATGAATTAATCACCTATGGCGGAAATGGGGCTGTTTTCTCCAATTGGGCGCAATACTTACTAACGATGCGTTATTTAGCCGAAATGACAGATGAACAGACGCTTGTGATGTATTCAGGTCATCCCATGGGGTTATTTCCTTCCCATGCTAAAGCACCCCGTGTTGTCGTTACCAATGGTATGATGATCCCAAATTACTCTAAACCGGATGATTGGGAGAAATTCAACGCCTTAGGTGTTACTCAATACGGTCAAATGACAGCGGGAAGTTATATGTATATTGGCCCACAAGGGATTGTACACGGAACGACCATTACGGTATTAAATGGAGGAAGAAAAATCGCCAAAAATGGTGAAGATTTAGCAGGTAAACTATTCGTTACTTCAGGATTAGGTGGTATGAGTGGTGCTCAGCCTAAAGCGGGAAATATCGCAGGCTGTATCACGGTTTGTGCTGAAGTAAATCCAAAAGCAGTTCACACCAGACATTCTCAAGGCTGGGTAGATGAAGTCGTTACTGACATCAATGCTTTAGTACAACGCGTACAACAAGCACAAGCCAACAAAGAAGTAGTTTCCATTGCTTACCAAGGGAATATTGTGGAAGTATGGGAGAAGTTTGCTGAAGATAACCTATTTGTTCACCTTGGATCAGATCAAACCTCTTTACACAACCCTTGGGCTGGAGGATACTATCCCGTGGGATTGTCTTTTGAAGAAGCCAACGAGATGATGGCAAACAACCCTAGTTTATTTAAAGAAAAAGTACAAGAATCTTTACGCAGACAAGCGGCTGCTATCAACAAACACACGGCCAAAGGAACCTATTTCTTTGACTATGGAAATGCGTTCTTACTAGAGGCTTCTCGAGCGGGTGCGGACATTATGGCGGAAAACGGTATTGATTTCAAATACCCTAGTTATGTACAAGATATCATGGGACCAATGTGTTTTGACTATGGATTTGGTCCATTCCGTTGGGTATGTGCGTCTGGAAAACCAGAAGATTTAGTGAAGACAGACGAGATTGCTTGTCGTGTATTAGAGGAAATCATGCAAGATTCACCGGTTGAAATTCAGCAACAGATGGCAGATAATATTCGATGGATCAAAGGTGCACAAGAAAACAAATTAGTTGTGGGATCCCAAGCTCGTATTTTATATGCGGATTCAGAAGGGCGTATTAAAATAGCAGAAGCCTTTAACCAAGCGATTAAAGAGGGAATTATCGGTCCTGTTGTATTAGGACGTGATCACCACGATGTATCGGGAACGGATTCCCCATATCGTGAAACATCTAATATCTACGACGGTTCTCGATTTACAGCTGACATGGCTATTCACAACGTAATTGGAGATAGCTTCCGCGGCGCTACATGGGTATCGATTCACAACGGTGGTGGCGTTGGATGGGGCGAAGTAATCAATGGTGGTTTTGGCATGCTTTTGGATGGAACAAAAGAAGCCGATGACAAATTAAAATCCATGTTATTCTGGGATGTAAACAACGGTATTGCACGTCGCAACTGGGCCCGAAACAAAGAGGCTACATTTGCTATTAAACGCGCCATGGAGATTGAACCTCTATTAAAGGTTACGATTCCCAATATCGTTGATGATAGTTTATTGAATTAACTCACAAAAATAAGTACGCAATGAAAACGGTATCAAAATTTCTAATTCTTGCAGCTGTAAGTATTTTTACAGCTTCGTGTAGTAGTGTGCGTGTTACTGCTGATTATGACAAAAACACCAATTTTACTTCGTATCAAACCTATGCTTTTTTTAAGGAAGGGATTGACAATGTAAAATTAAATGACTTGGATAAAAAGCGTATTCTAAACGCGATTGACCAAGAAATGACGGCGAAGGGGTTTACAAAAACGGATCAAAACCCTCAACTCTTAGTAAACATATTTACTAAATCACAACAGCAAGTCAATGTTACCACAAACAACGATTACTTCTACTCGAGATATGGGTACTATGGTTGGGGCTACGCTCCGTATTGGGGACCAAATTCAACAACTGTATCCACCTCTATCGAAGGGAAATTATACATCGACTTCATTGACACAAACAAAAAGGCTTTAATCTGGCAAGGAATCGGAACGGGCTATATAGACAATGTAAAAACTCCAGAAAAGAAAGAAGCTAAGATTCAGGATTTTGTACAGAAGATATTGAGTACGTATCCGCCGAATTAAGAAATTAGAATCATTACTTTCTAAAACCTCAATATGAGTTGAATGAGTAAATGTGTTCTGACAAAAAAGCAAGCTTATTTAGATAGTAAAAATATGCTTGCTTTTTCTATACCTTATTGCAGGAAAGAAAAACATAATCAGCCCTTGCAAACTAACATAAGATCTTCCCAACTGATTGCAACGCACTACAACACTGCAATCGAAGAAATTAAGATAAATAAAAAAGAGGACGTTCTTTTAGAACATCCTCTTTTTATATAATAAATAATATTTTAATTATTATCTACGTGCAACGTTTGTATTTACAAGATTATTTTTAGCTTTAGAAGCACCTCTAGGAATTTCAACTCCGTTAGCGTCAACTTCATTCCAGTAGAAATTCTCTCCGAAAGACCCATCAAAGTTAACAGCACCTTCGTCATTCATAAGTTTTACGATAAATAAATTCTCTGTAGTACTTGTTGGGAAATCTAAATTTTCAACATCTGCCTCCACATCGAATATTACTTGTACTGGTGTTCCAGCTGTAAAATCGTAAGCAGCAGCTGCGACAATATCTGCACCTTCTCCAGCATTAGCAGGCCATACCATATTTTCAAATGTAATATCTCCTGCAGGCTGAAATCCGACAACTATATTAGTACTTTTTACTTCCCATTGAGTTCCCGCTGCATTTACTGTTCCCATATCGTATGTGAAAACAATATATCTAACCCCTTGCTCTTCATAAACGTAAGGAACCCATTTATTGTTAATTTTTCTACCATTTACGATTAATTGTTTCATCGTAACATCACCTACTTTATCACCAACTTGGATGTAATTACCTTGTGGAACAACTTTTTCTTTAATTACAACAGAAACCTCTTCACTTGCAACGTATCCATCTTTAGAAGCAACAAATTTGTAAGTTCCTGCTTCAGTAGCAGTAAATAATCCATTAGGAACTACAGCATCATTATGTTTTACTGTAAATCCATTAACATTAGCTCCATCCTCATCTTTTACAGTGAACGTAATTACATCTCCAGTGAAAGCTTCTGTTTTAGAAGGAGTTAAAACTAATTTTTTCTCCACTCCAGGCTCATCCTCTCCTTTAACTGTGATTGTTACAACTGAACTATCTTTGTAATCTTTTTTCTTAGCGACAATTTTGTACTGTCCTTTTTCTTCGAATTTGTGTGATTTATTGATTTTAACATCAGTACCTTGGATGTACAAATCTGCATCAACTTCTTTTTTATCAGCTTTCACAGTAAATGTAACGGTATCACCTTCATTTACAGAAGTTTTATCAGCTGTCAACACCAATTGAGTAGACCCATTACCAGGACCATTGTCTTCTTTTCCACCGTTGCCTCCGTTGTCTTTACTATCGTCGCTGCTACAAGAAGCTCCGAATGTAGCTAAACCAGCTACAGCCAAAAACATAAATAATTTTTTCATAAATATTTGCTTTAATTAGTTAATAATTGTGTTGCAATATAAAAACAATTTTGTAACAAAAAAAAAAAATAGTTAATATTATCTTTAATGTTCCCTAACAATCCGGCATAACAACTAAATATTATACAACAAACACTTATTCTATGTAAAAAAATTAACATTATAATGATACAATAATTAAATATTTAACCTTAAAAAAACACTTTCAATATTTTAACATTTCAAACCTCATAAGACCTGTTATACATTTCATTATTATCCCTGTATCACGTGAAAATATAAGACGTTTTTAATACATTCATCTTTTTCCTTATATTTACCGCAACCAAATTACTTTTAGCATACTATGAACGCAAGAGAATACGAAAGCAACGACTTAATCGACCGATTACCTCCTCACTTGAAGCAGTTTATCAAGCCGCAAGACTATGAGGATTATACCCCTATCAACCAAGCGGTATGGCGCTATGTTATGCGTAAAAATGTGGATTACCTATCTAAAGTAGCACATGATACTTATTTGGAAGGGCTAGATAAAACAGGTATTTCGGTAGAATCAATTCCGAGCATGTATGGAATGAACCGAATTCTAAAAGAAATCGGCTGGGCTGCAGTTGCTGTAGATGGATTTATTCCACCCAATGCCTTTATGGAATTTCAGGCCTACAAAGTGCTGGTTATTGCCTCTGATATTAGACAATTAGAAAATATTGAATATACTCCTGCTCCCGATATTATACACGAAGGTGCTGGACACGCTCCTATTATTGCTAATCCTGAATATGCAGAATACTTAAGACGCTTTGGAGAAATTGGGTGTAAAGCCATTTCTTCTGCTCATGATTATGCCATTTATGAAGCGATTCGCTTGCTTTCTATTTTAAAAGAAGCAGAAGGAGTTGCCGAAGAAGAAATCAAAAAAGCGGAAGATGAAGTGGATCGCTTACAAGCCATCACAACTGCTCCTTCTGAAATGGCCTTAATTCGAAACCTACACTGGTGGACGGTAGAATATGGTTTAATTGGAACGGTAGACAACCCAAAAATTTACGGTGCTGGCTTACTTTCTTCTATTGGAGAGAGTGCTTGGTGCATGACAGATAACGTAATTAAACTGCCTTATACTCTTGAAGCTGCTACACAAGGTTTTGATATCACCAAACCTCAACCGCAATTATACGTTACCCCTGATTTTGCTTATTTAAGCGAAGTATTGGAGAATTTCGCCAATAAAATGGCGCTACGCAAAGGCGGATTAGAAGGAATTCAGAAACTAATTGAATCCAAAGCACTGGGAACTATTGAATTAAACACAGGTATTCAAATTTCAGGCCACTTTACCAATGTTATTTCCCATGAAGGCAAGCCAGTGTATGTACAAACAACAGGGGAAACAGCCTTATCGTATAGAGAAAAAGAATTGGTTGGTCATGGAACAGAAACCCATCCACATGGTTTTGGTACAGCCCTAGGCCGCCTAAAAGGAATTAACCTAGCCATTGAAGACATGAGTCCTCGTGACTTAAAAGCCTACAATTTATTTGAAGGACTACCTGTTACCTTAGAATTTGAAGGTGACATTACGGTTTCTGGAACAAATATTACAGGCATTCGAAACATTCACGGTAAAATAATCTTGATTAGCTTCAAAGATTGTACAGTAAAACACGGGGACACCCTACTCTTCCAACCAGAATGGGGAACTTACGATATGGCCGTGGGGGCAGAGGTTATTTCTGCTTTCTCAGGTCCTGCAGATTATAGAAGTTTTGATTTAGTAAACCACGTGCCTTCATCAAAAACGATTAAAGCGAAACGAGATGAAGATAAAATCAGACTAGAAGGATTATATCAAGCGGTTCGCTCAATGCGAGAAGAAGATAAAACGGTTGATTTAAATGCTATACTAGAAATGTTAATTCAATCCTACCCAACTGATTGGTTATTGACAGTTGAAATTTTAGAACTAGCGAAAAAGAATAACAATCAAGCGCTCTTCCAGAAAGCCATGAGTCGCTTGGAGCAATTAAAAGTCGAACGACCAAAAGTAACTCACTTAATCGTCGATGGCGTAAGCATTATCGAACAAGCGTAAGAAATACAGTAAATACTAAGGAAGGAAAGTGGCTGATAGGTCACTTTCTTTTTTTATGGTAGTGCCTTGGTATTCCAATCGCCATCCCATCATGTTGGTTACCACTAATAATTTCCCCAATTCACTCGTCAAGCGATTCTCCGCATTTGATTTCAAACTCGACTGCTCGATTTTACGTTGTAAGTCTTCTTTTATTTTCGCATTAATCTTGTTGTAATCTGCACCCGTGAACGGATTGAACGTACTTGTTTCTACATCATACAATTTATAGTCCGGATAAATGTGAATTTCTGGTTCGGGAATGTGCACAAGCTGAACAACTTTATGCTCTTCATCGATTTGATATTGAAGCTGTGTTAAATCATACTCAACGGTTGCCTTTGCATTGACAATTACCACTGCTTTTTTCGTAAAGGAAACCAAATTCAACAAATACTTCTGTTGATCTTCATACGTCATCACTTGGGTATAATTGGCTTCTGTGACAATCAATTTACTGACATTTTTCAATTGTTCTTGAATCAAATCCGAATTATATTCGACCTGACTCTTGGATTTACCCCAAGTAAACTGATACACTACTACTCCCATAAACATGAAGAACAGTACAATAAAAAATGAAAATACAACTTTAAATACTTGTCTCATAGCCTACCTGTATTATCTAAAACTCATGAAAGGATAACGTTCCAATAAATCGTCAATTTTCTCAATCAATGAATCTAAAAACTTTAGATGTTGCTCTGCTGTCGGATTAAAAGGACGGTGATTCAGTCCTTTTTGCACCTCATCTACTTTCTTCATCACCACATGCATCTCCTCATCTATATAGTGAGCCACAAAACGCTCCCAAATATATTGAATCGCCATTGCATTGGGATGAATCAAATCTTCCGCATAAAAACGATAGTCGCGCAATTCATCCATCATCACTTCATAAACTGGGATATAATCCATGTTTGCATCATTAAACGTCATTAATGCATCGTGTAGAGCTGCGAGTAAGATACTCTTACTGCGTTGATTCGCTACAAAACCATCTTTCGTATGGCGAACTGGTGAAATAGAACACAAGATAGTTGCTTCTTCATTTACACTTCGTATTAACGACAGAATATTTTGATAACTCTCCAGTACTTCTGTATAAGAAAGCAAACGTTTACTAAATTGAGTATTGGGCACTTTGTGGCAATTGGCAACAATTTCTCCTGTTTCTTTTACTTCATACACCCAAGCAGTACCAAACGTCAGCATAATAAACGTACTTTCCCGCAAGGCAACCTGCAAATCGAAAAGCTTGACATTTAATTTGGTCACAATATCTTCTTGTTCCAATTCGTTTAAATCCGAATGAGCTACAAAAGAGCTCCATATTTCTTGATGTTCAAATACATCTGAAGCAGTAAATGTATATCCGTTCACGGCATATTTCACCAATTTCTCTATCGCTTTGGGATGGAATAAGATTCCAAAAGGATTGATGGTTTGTTGAAACTGATAAGCCTTAAACTTGCCTCCTATGTTCACAGCAAAACAAGACCCCAAACAAAGAATTTTATCTTCATAGGTTACTTTTCTGCCCGCATACGATAAAGGAACAACGGTACTAAAATTCATAAATACTAGTGCTAAGAAAAAAAGATTCCTATTCGTAGGAATCTTTTTAGTATTAGGTTATATTATTTTAAAAAATCAATAGCATGACTGATGGCTTCTTTCATTCCATCTGGGTTTTTACCTCCTGCCGTAGCGAAGAACGCTTGTCCGCCACCACCGCCTTGGATGTATTTTCCTAGTTCTCGAACGATTTGTCCTGCGTTTAAGCCTTTTGTTTCCACAATTTCTTTAGAGACATAACACGTCAACATGGGTTTGTCATTCGCTACGGATCCGAATACCACATAAAGGTTGGTGTATTCATTACCTAACTCATATGCCAAGTCTTTTGCTCCATTAGCATCTAAATCTACTTCAATTGCCAAGAACGCCACCTCGTTAATCACTTGGATTTGTCCTTTCAACTCACCTTTTAGATTTTTTGCTTTCTCTTTCAACAATTGCTCTACTTGTTTTTTCAACTTTGCATTCTCATCTTGTAATGCAACAACCGCCTTCAACGTATCTTGTGGATTCTTTAGTACCCCTTTTAATTCTTTCAGCGTATGCTCTTGCTCCGCATAAAACGCCCTTGCTGCTTTATTGGTAATTGCCTCAATACGGCGAATTCCAGCAGCTACAGCTCCTTCACTTACAATTTTAAATTGCCAAATATCGGCTGTATTTTGTACGTGTGTTCCTCCACATAGCTCCATACTCTCACCAAAGCGGATTGCGCGAACTTCATCCCCGTATTTTTCTCCAAAAAGAGCCATTGCTCCTTCTGCTACTGCTTGGTTAAATGGAATACTGCGTCTTTCAATCAACGGCAATTGTTCGTGAATACGAGCATTGACAAAATCCTCTACCAATTGCAATTCTTCTTCTGTTACTTTAGCAAAGTGAGAGAAGTCAAAACGCAAATGCGTAGGAGCTACTAAAGATCCTTTTTGCTCCACATGCGTACCTAAAATTGTACGCAACGCTTGGTGTAATAAGTGCGTTGCAGAGTGATTCGCCATCGATTGTTGGCGTGCTTCTACATCTACTTTCGCTGTAAAAGTTCCTTCGATATTAGCAGGTAATGCTCTTACAATATGTAAAATTAAGTTGTTTTCTTTTTTGGTATCAATTACAGGAATAGCTTCATTAGCCGAGACAATGAAACCACTATCTCCTACTTGTCCCCCTCCTTCTGGGTAGAATGGCGTAGCATCTAGCACAAGTTGGAATAATTTCCCATCTTTTTTGCTATCTACTTTTCTGTAACGCGTAATTTTTACCTGATTTTCCAATTGATCATACCCCACGAATTGCTCTACATTTCCGCTGATTAACACTGTCCAATCATCTGTAGAAACCTCTGATGCTGCTCTAGAACGTGTTTTTTGTTCGTTCATCGCCGCTTCAAATCCAGCCTCATCCAATTCAAACCCTTTTTCTCTTAAGATTAAAGCCGTTAAGTCAATCGGGAATCCAAACGTATCGTATAGTTCAAATGCCTTTGCTCCATCCACTACCTTTCCATTTGTTTTCTCAATCACTTGATCCAATAAATGCAATCCTTGTTCTAACGTACGCAAAAACGAAGCTTCTTCTTCCTTGATTACATTTTCAACCAAGTTCTTCTGTGCTACAATTTCTGGGAAGAATGCCCCCATTTGTACTGCTAATACGTCCACTAATTGATAGATGAATGGTTCTTTTGTACCTAAAAACGTAAATCCGTAGCGAATCGCACGACGTAAAATACGGCGAATTACGTATCCTGCACCGTTATTCGACGGCAATTGTCCATCTGCAATCGCAAAAGCAACTGCACGCACGTGATCTACCACGACGCGAATAGCGATATTGATTTTATTTTGTTGTTCAGTAATGTCTTTTACAGTATTGTCTGTATACTTTAATCCTGTAATTTCTTCCACTTTTCGGATTAATGGTGTAAATACATCTGTATCATAGTTTGACGTCACCCCTTGCATGGCCATACACAAACGCTCAAATCCCATTCCCGTATCGACGTGTTGGGCTGGTAATTTCTCCAAAGAGCCATCCGCTTTACGGTTAAATTCCATGAATACATTATTCCAAATTTCCACTACTTGTGGGTGATCTGCATTCACTAAAGAGAATCCCGAAACCGCTGCACGTTCTGCATCCGTACGCAGATCGATATGAATTTCCGAACAAGGTCCACAAGGTCCCTGATCTCCCATTTCCCAGAAGTTGTCTTTCTTATTTCCCATGATAATACGATCTTCTGATACATATTGTTTCCAAAGGTCAAAAGCCTCTTGATCAAAAGGTACATTTTCTACTGGATTCCCCTCGAAAACCGATACATACAAACGATCTTTTTCTAGCTTTAATACTTCCGTTAAAAATTCCCAAGCCCAAGCAATCGCTTCTTTTTTAAAGTAATCACCAAATGACCAGTTTCCCAACATTTCGAACATGGTGTGGTGGTAGGTATCAAATCCTACGTCTTCTAAGTCATTGTGCTTTCCAGAAACGCGTAAACATTTTTGAGTATCTGCAATACGCTTGCTTTTTGGCGTGGCGTTTCCTAAAAAATATTCTTTAAACTGGGCCATCCCAGAGTTGTTAAACATTAAAGTGGGATCGTCTTTTAAAACGATCGGTGCTGAAGGAACGATTAAATGCCCCTTTTCTTCAAAAAAGTTTAAAAACTTCTGACGAATTTCTTGTGATTTCATATTTTCGGAAACTAATATTTTCTATCCAACATTTAAATATCTTGCTAACTACCTTTTGTACCCCTCATTTAATCAACAAAATCTGTTAATTTTTTATTTGCATTTGTTATTTAACCCTGCATTAAACCAAAACATTGTTTAAATTTGTTGTTTAATGCTTTGTTTAAAGCAAACAAAGGTGATTACAAAATTAGTGCAAAAATAGTGTTTTTTAAATTATGGCTAAGGTAAAATATTATTACGATTCCGAAAAGTTAGCGTTTCATAGAATACGCCCCAAATCTTCGAAGCGAATCGTAAATGTATTCTTGTTTATTCTATCTGCGGCCGCCTTTGGTTTACTGGGATTATTTGTTTTAATCAACTCCAATATTTTAGCTACTCCCAAAGAGAAAATGTTAGAGCGAGAAGTGGCAGAATTTAAAACGAACTATACCCTTCTCAATAAAAAAATTGACCTTATTGCGGAAGTATTAGATGAGTTAGAAGTACGCGATAATGAAATATACCGCGCTTACTTCAACACCGCTCCTATTCCAGAGGAGCAACGCAAAGCAGGATTAGGAGGAATTAATCGTTATAAAGAATTTAAAAACTTACAAAACGAAAAGCTCTTGCGTTTAACTACGGAGAAAATCGATATGATTGCCAAGCAAACCGCTATACAATCGCGTTCACTTGATGATATTATCAACCTTGCGAAAGGAAAAGAAAAGCTGTTAGCGGCGATTCCCGCCATTCAACCGGTAAAAAATGAAAGTTTGAAGCACATGGCTTCAGGTTATGGGTATCGAAGTGATCCTTTTACGAAAATTAAGAAATTTCACTCAGGTATGGATTTTTCGGTCAATATAGGAACCCCTATTTACGCCACGGGAGATGGACGAGTAACGAGAGCCAACAATCAACTTTCGGGGTATGGAAATTTAATTGAACTCGAGCATGGCTATGGTTATCAAACACGATATGCTCACTTAAGTAAATACAACGTCAAGCAAGGACAGCTCGTAAAGAGGGGAGATATTATCGGCTTCGCTGGAAGTACTGGGCGAAGCTCAGGCCCACACTTGCATTATGAAGTACACTATAAAGGCAGTCCAGTCAATCCGCTGAACTACTACTATGGTGATATTTCAGCCAAAGAATTTGAACTATTATTACAAGAAGCGAACCACGAAAATCAATCCCTAGACTAATGAACGTTAATTTACCTGAAAAAAGATATTACAGTATTGGCGAGCTCGCAAAAGCTTTTGATGTCAACACCTCATTAATTCGTTTTTGGGAAAAAGAATTTGACATCATCAAACCTAAAAAAAATGCCAAGGGCAATCGCATGTTTTCTCAACAAGATGTCAAAAACTTTGAATTGATTTACCATCTTGTAAAAGAAAGAGGATTCACTTTAGAAGGGGCTAAGGAACAGCTCAAGCTCAAGCCTAAAGAAACTATTGACAATTTGGAACTCATCAAGCGATTAGAATACATCAAAGAAACATTAATCAGTATAAAGAACGAACTCTAAAAAAAGAAAACATGAAAAAAGCCTTACCTATTATTCTCGTACTAGTGGTACTAATTGGTGGATACTTCTTATTATCCATGAACTATCAAAATACAGCTTTAGGACACAAACAAGCCGTAGATAAGTCATGGGCAGATGTGGAAGGAGCGTACCAAAGAAGAAATGATTTAATTGGGAACTTAGTAGAAACAGTAAAAGGAGCTGCTGATTTTGAAAAATCTACATTAGAAGCTGTGGTAAATGCAAGAGCAAAAGCGACCGCTGTTTCTATTGATCCAACGAATATGACAGAAGCACAACTAGCAAACTTCCAACAAACACAATCGGGTGTTTCTAGCGCATTAGGTCGATTATTAGTTACTGTAGAGAAGTACCCTGATTTAAAAGCCAATCAAAACTTCTTAAAATTACAAGACGAATTAGCTAGCACAGAAAATCAAATTTTTACGCAACGCAGTCGTTTCAATGAAACGGTACAAGTATATAATGGATATGTTCTAAAGATGCCGAATAAGTTTTTCTTGAGTAGCTATCCAGAAAAACCATTCTTTAAAGCAGAAGCTGGAGCAGAAAGTGCACCAAAAGTAAAATTTTAATTGACTATGCAACCCATTCATCAATTTTTAAGTCCTTCCGACGAACAAGAAGTGATTGAGGCCATTACACAAGCCGAAAAGAACACAACTGGTGAAATTCGCGTTCACATCGAAACAAAATCGACAAAAGAGCCTTATGCACGTGCACAAGAAGTTTTTTTTGAATTGGAGATGAACAAAACAACACATGCTAACGGGGTATTGTTTTACATCTGTCTGCAATCGAAAGCATTTGTGATTCTGGGAGATACTGGAATTGATCAAAAGGTAAAAGCATCCAATTTCTGGGAAGGCACGAAAGAGCTGGTGGTCAATCACTTTAAACAAGGATTATACAAACAAGGACTGGTATATGGTATTCTCAAAGCAGGTAATCAATTAAAAGTCTATTTTCCTGCAACAGGGACAAACCCAAATGAATTATCAAACGAAATATCAAAAGCTTAATTACATGTACAAACGAAGCAAACAAGTCTTATCCTTTGTTGTATTTGCTTTTCTTTTCCTTTATTCGCAAGTCAACTATGCGCAATTTGATATTCCTGCAAAACCAAAAGGAACTCAACAAACCGCGGTATATGATTATGCGAATATTCTAACGGCTGAACAAAACAAAGCCTTAGAGCAAAAGTTAATCAACTATAGTGATACCACTTCCACGCAAATTGTAGTCATTACGATTCCGTCTTTGCAAGGGGAGAACATCGGTACACTAGGTCCGAAATGGGGACATACTTGGGGGATTGGCCAAAAAGGAAAGGACAATGGGGTATTAATTCTATTAGCGGCTCAAGAACGACAAATTGGAATTTACCCCGGCTACGGTGCTGAAGTACAAATTACGGCAGGACAAGGAGGAGAATTGATTCGAAACCGCATTATTCCTGAATTTAAAAGAGGGGACTACTATGCGGGATTAAACGAAGGTGTTGACGGCATTATGGAAATGCTTGCTGGCACCTATCAAGCGGATAAAGACGCTCGTATGGACGGTGATAACGAAATAGGCGGCTTATTTTGCTTAGTTGCTATTATTGCATTAATCGTAGGAACTATTCTATTCAACAAAGGCAAAAACAACGGGGGTGGTCGAGGCAATAATTCTGGTCATCGCGGTTTCTTAGATGATTTAACTAGCATGGTTATTCTCAGTAACCTTGGTCGAAGCTCCGGTGGCGGAGGATTTGGCGGAGGAGGTAGTTTCGGAGGCGGCGGCGGATTTGGCGGTGGCTTCGGAGGAGGGGGATTCTCTGGTGGTGGATCAAGTGGAAGCTGGTAACCATACATACAAAAAAGGGAGCGTTTGGATAAACGGCTCCCTTTTTCTATTTTATCTTGTACGCATCATTCCACTGCGATAACCTCTTCCTCCTCCATACTCAGTTCTATTGCCCCTCTTTTCCTTTGAACCAAATGCCTTCAAACTATAAGTAAGTGAAAACATGATGTAGCGCTTTAAAACCAAACTCTCTGAATCGACGATAGAAGCTGCATCAATAGTTCGTCTTGAACTTGTATTTTGATTCAACATATCATATACTTTTACTTTTGCTTTGAATCGATCATTGAAAAATTCATAGGCTAAACTGACATTCCACATATAGAAATCTCGCTTATATCCTGAAGCAATTTGCGAATTGTAGGTATAGGAAAAATCATTCCCAATGGTAAACTTATTCGGCCAATACAATACAGTTTCTAAAGCGGCATTGTGTACGAAAGTACTCGCTCGATCTACGCTAAAATTCTTATAACTTGACCAGTTTTTTGTATAGTTGTATGAAGGTGAAATACGGAATAACTCGCCGTAGTCAAAATTAGCATATACCCGTGGACTAATTCCATTGGTAATGGCATCGTAAAACACCCCATCAATATACCCTTTATTTACACTTTGATTGTAACGCAAGTTTACCCCATAGCGCAACATGAGTTCCTCCCATTTTGATGAACGATACCAGGAGCCGTATACCGACCAATTGTAAGCCCCCGATACATTTTTATACGTTGAAATACTCTTTCTATCCTCATCATAATCTATCGCATTGACAATGCTATTGCTCATCATATTAATGTTACCATTAATCGAATAACCGGAACGCGTCTGGAAATCATACGATCGATAGCTCAAATTAATTCCATGATTCCCTGTGGGGCGCAAATCAGGGTTTCCCACCAAGGTATGTAGTGGGTTACTCACGTCTACGATATCCAAGAGCTGTGTTGCACTTTGGTAGCTCACGTTGTAATTATACATCATCCAAAAATAGCTCCCCTTTGCAACGGCATAACTCACATTCAGGCGAATATTCGGATCAATATAGCGTTTATCCAAGCTATAATTTTGACTATCATACAAAGCATCAACACTATTTTTTACAATATTTGTTGACGTATTAAAATCGGCAAACCACTTTTTATACTTATAATTTAATCCTACATAAGGCGCAATAGTGGTTTGCACGGTATTATATCGATTGGTTTGCAACGTATTTAACTCTGAATAAGCCTGTGTCGTTTCATCGTAGTCATACACTTTTGCATCCGTAATGGTTTGATTACGCTCCCAATTACTTCCCACCAATAACGTCAGTGAATCGGTCACCGGATGGCTATACTCCATCGTGAAGCGATAGGTATCGTTGATATTATTCTGTTGTTGAAATTGACGACGAATATCGTCTTCCTGTTCCGATTTATAAAAGCGCGTAGTTGATTCCTGCAAAGCATCACTTGCATTTACACTATTGGCATTCATAAACTCAAGGGTGAAAAACTGGCGATCTCGTTTCAATTTGCGCATATACCGCATTGCATTGGAAAAAGTATTGCTATCTCCCTTACTTCTAGCGTTAGATTCGCTATCATTTAATAGCTCTCCCTTTTCATTTAAGGCTTGATCCTTTGAACTTGTTTCTGAACTGGAATAATTCGTTTGAAAATTAGGCATGATATAAAAGGAATCCTTCTCTCCAATATAATCAATGGACACATTAGCCGAATGACCTTCGGAATCGCTATTCGAATTGGACTCCGCATTATTAACAAACTCACCCGAAGGTAAAAACTGCGTTATAGTGGATCTATTTCTACTTTCTGTATCGGAAAAATTATAGTTATAACTCCCGTTTACCTTTAATTTGGTATTAATATCCTGTACAAAATTCAGCCCTAACATACGGGATTCCGTAATTCCCCCAGAGCTCTTCCCCATCCGCATATTGTCAAACACCTCATCCATCGAAAAGCCCATAGCGTTGATATTATTAGCTGATCCTATCACATTGAGCTGAGTTTTATCAAAAAAGGAATTAAAAAACAAGCTGCTTTCATAGCGTTCATTCGAACCATAGCCACCCGTTATTTTTCCAAAATAGCCTTTGTTATTTTCCTCATCAATGGTAATATTAATACTCGCATCTTCGGATCGTGCACGTTCCCCTGTAAACTTCTCTTTCTTGGTCTTCTTATCCGTTACTTGTACCTTATTGATAATTTCAGAAGGTAGATTTTCTAAGGCTATTTTCCCATCTTCTCCAAAAAAAGGTTTTCCATTGACCAATATTTCCTTTACTTCTTTTCCATTCACGGTAATCTTCTTACTTTCATCAATTTGAAAACCAGGCAATTGTTTTAACAGCTGTTCTAAATTCGCATCAGGTCGAACGGAAAAGGAAGAAGCATTAAACTCTAGGGTATCTTTTTTTACGCGAATGGGTGGAACATCTGCCGTAATAACCAATTCATCCAAACTGGTAACTAATTCTTGCAGGCGAATGACTCCCAGATCATACGTTGATTCTCCTGTTTTCTCTATGGCCTTTGTATAGGGTTTGAAGCCCAGCATACTCGCCTTAAAAAGTACTTTTTCCTCTGGTAGTTTTATTTTTAGATCAAATTTCCCCTCTGCGTTGGACATATTGTATTCCAATACAGTATTGTCCTTTTCTTTCACGAGATAGACCGTTACGGCCTCCAATGGATTTTTGACCGAATCAGTCAATTGTCCTTTAAAAACAACCGTTGATTGAGCACTTAGCAGTTGGGTAATAAAAATCGTCAAGATGAAAATTAGTTTCTTCATAGCAATAAAAAACGGTCTTTGTTCTCCCAAACAAAGACCGTATATTTTAGTATCATTTCAATTATTTTTGTCTAAAATAGATGTCAATAGGCACCCCACTAAAGTCATAGATTTCACGCAACTTATTCTCAACAAACCTTTTATAAGGGTCTTTGATATACTGAGGTAAGTTAGCAAAAAACACAAATTGAGGCGATGGCGTTGGCAACTGCATACAATACTTAATCTTGATATACTTTCCTTTGATTGCTGGAGGAGGTGTATGCTCAATGATTGGCAACATCGTTTCGTTAAATTTAGACGTAGAAATGCGATTCTTTCTATTTTCATAGACTTGAACTGCTGTTTCTAACGCTTTTAATAAACGTTGTTTTGTAATTGTTGACGTGAATACAATTGGCACATCCGTAAATGGCGCAATGCTTTCGCGAATCTTATCCTCGAATTGTTTTGACGTTAGGGTATCCTTATCAATCAAGTCCCACTTATTTACTAAAATAACAATTCCTTTTCTATTTTTCTCTGCTAACCAGAAAATATTTTGATCTTGTCCTTCAAACCCTCTGGTCGCATCAACCATTAGGATACACACATCACTGTGTTCAATGGCGCGAATAGAGCGCATCACCGAATAAAACTCTAGGTCTTCTTTTACCTTTGTTTTTCGGCGAATCCCTGCGGTATCCACTAAATTAAAGTCAAATCCAAATTGAGTAAAACGCGTATCAATGGCATCTCTAGTTGTTCCAGCAATATCCGTTACGATGTAGCGATCCTCTCCAATTAGCGCATTAATGAAACTAGATTTTCCCGCATTCGGACGTCCCACTACAGCAAAACGAGGTAAATCACCATCTTCGCTTTCCTCTCTTACTTCCTCTTCTGGTAATACTTTGATTATCTCATCCAATAAATCACCTGTACCACTACCACTCATTCCAGCAATGGGATAGATTTCACCCAATCCTAAATTATAGAATTCATAGGTATCTTCCATGCGTTTTCCACTATCTACTTTGTTTACCGCAACAAAAACAGGTTTTGTTTCACGGTGCAACAATTTAGCTACTTCTGCATCCATTGGTGTGATTCCCTCTTCTACATCAACCACAAATATGATTACATCCGCCTCTTCAATAGCTAAAGCTACTTGGCGTCTGATTTCTTCTTCAAAAACATCCTCCGAACCTTTGATATATCCTCCTGTATCAATCACAGAGAATTCTCTTCCGTTCCATTCTGATTTGCCGTAGTTTCTATCACGAGTTACCCCGCTAACCGAATCTACAATTGCCTCTCTCCTTTGAATCAATCGATTAAAGAAAGTGGATTTTCCTACGTTTGGTCTCCCAACTATGGCTACTATACTACTCATATATTATTTAACTATGTCGCAAAGGTACTATTTCAATGCAATATTTGACACTATTATTTAATTTCTCTATTTTTTTTGATTGTATCCAAAGCGCTTCAGCTGATAATCACTCGATCTCCAGTCTTTGTTTACTTTGACAAATAATTCCAAGTGCACCTTTTTTACAAAAAATTTCTCCATCTCTTCTCGTGCAGCAATTCCAACTTTTTTCAAAGCTGCTCCTTTATGGCCTATTAGAATTCCTTTTTGTGTATCGCGTTCCACCATGATAATGGCTTTGATACGGATAATATCTTCTTCTTCTTTAAACTCTTCGGTTTCTACCTCAACCGCATAAGGAATTTCCTTGTCGTAATTCAACAAAATTTTCTCGCGAATAATCTCATTGACAAAGAAGCGCTCCGATTTATCTGTCAACGCATCTTTAGAATAATAGGGAGGTGATTCGGGAAGTAGCTCTAAAATACGATCAAACACCGCTTGCGTATTGAACTTTTCTAAAGCAGAAATTGGAAAAATTTCAGCATTAGGCACTTTAGATTTCCACAAGTCTACTTGTTCTTCCAGCTGTTGTTGATTGGATTTATCAATCTTATTCAACAGCAATAAAATAGGCACTTTGGAATGGATAATACGATTAAAAAACGCTTCGTCTTTCAGTTCTTTTTCTCCTACTTCGACCATATAAATCAAGACATCCGCATCTTCAAAAGCCGATTTCACAAAATCCATCATGGAGGCTTGTAATTCGTAGGCAGGTTTAATAATACCTGGAGTATCAGAAAATATAATTTGATACTCTTCTTCATTTACAATTCCTAGAATACGGTGTCTTGTTGTTTGTGCTTTTGATGTAATTATCGATAATCGCTCCCCTACTAATGCGTTCATTAGGGTCGATTTCCCTACATTGGGATTACCTATAATGTTCACAAATCCAGCTTTATGTGCCATAAAAATATATTTTTCGCTACAAAGGTAGTTTTTATCACTGATATAGTTGAAAAAAAATGAAAGAACTCGATGGAAATCCTTCGTAAAGACTTTTTTAGCAACCAAAATTTTGATTTCGATGTGATTTTACTAGCTTTATGCTTTTTAAAAACAAATACAATTTTATGCATACTGCTCCAAAACATTGGTCCATCGTAGAGTATTTACACGAAACCGTACAAAACCCCAATATACACATCAAAGGAAGAACGAGTTACTACAGCGCGGCTTGGAGTGGTTCGTTCGAGGAAAGTGTGGTTCGTTATTTATATGGTGATGCGTATAGTGCAAGTCAATGGGAGCCTGCTTGGCCGATTGATCAGTTGTACATTGGTTCTTATGTGTGTATTGCGGCGGAAGCGGTCATCTTATTAGGAGGGAACAACACCCATCGCACGGATTGGTTTAGTCTCTATCCTTTTATTGAAACAATTGTCGAGTCTTATAAAGGTAAAGGAGATACAGTCATTGGCGATGGTGCTTGGATTGGCATGCGCGCTATGATTATGCCGGGAATTACCATTGGCGAAGGAGCCATTATTGCTTCTGGTGCGGTGGTAACTAAAAATGTAGCTCCTTATACGCTGGTTGCAGGTAATCCAGCAAAACCAATTAAAACGAGATTTGACGAAACGACGATTGAACGCTTGCTACAACTTCATATATACGATTGGTCAGAAGCGAAATTCAAAGCCTTACAACCCTATATCACGGCGAATGCAATCGATATTTTAGAAGAACAAAGTCGATTGTATGACCAAAGTGGAACATGCAATAAATAAATGAAAAATAATTTTAAGCTACAGATTACTACTATCCAGTGTATTACAAACAAAACCAAGCTATTCATTTGATAAAAACAAAAGTTTTCCTTTGATTTACTTGGTTTGTACGGATATTAGTTTGTATCTTTGTACCACAATAGCGCGGGATAGAGCAGTAGGCAGCTCGTCGGGCTCATAACCCGAAGGTCACAGGTTCGAGTCCTGTTCCCGCTACAAAGCCAAAAAGACTTAATCGAAAGATTAGGTCTTTTTTTTATGGTAAATTGTGAGTGGTGAATGGTAAGTTGTAAGGCCGAAAAACAAAAGCCGAAAAACAAACCGTAATGCAATGAAGGTTCATCGAATACCAAAACAAAATATTAACTAGGTGAGATAAAAGCCAAAAGCCAAAAAAACAAACTTTTTTCACCCCCATCTTCCCATAGTCCATGCAATATTGACTTTTTTACCCCTAAGGGATAAAAATATGCGGTATTGTTTCCTTCCATTTAATTCTAAATCTTTGTCGAAAATTATCGCAAATGACACTTACATTAGCTCAACAAATTGCTGAATTGAATGAGAATTTAGCCCAACAAGTACCTGCAGAAGTCTTGACTCGTTTTGGTCAATCCATTGAAGATCTCAAGAAATTACAGCTTGAAGAAAGCGCGCTTGCACTAGGCGCTACTTTTCCGAATTTCAAACTTCAGAATACGAATAATCAAATGGTAGAACTACAGGAGCTGCTGCAAAAAGGCCCTGTGATCATCAGTTTTTTCCGCGGATCGTGGTGTCCTTATTGCAATTTGGAATTACGCGCCTTCCAAAATAAACAAAGTAAAATAGTACAAGAGAATACAACCGTTGTTGCGATTTCCCCTCAACTTCCCGCTTATAACGCAGAATTGAAACAAACCCATCAGTTGGATTTCGACCTGCTTACTGATCGAGATAATCTATTGGCTAAACAAATCGGCATTGCGTTTCAGTTACAGAACTACATCATCTCCATCTATGAGACATTGGGTATTGACCTTCCTACCTTCAATGGCTCAACACAACATGAATTACCTATTCCCGCAGTGTTTGTAGTAAATCAAGCGGGCGTTGTTACCTATAAATTCGTTGACTCGAACTATATGAATCGCGAGGAGTAAATGGTGAATGGTTTTGTGAGATTGGGTGAGGTTGCGTGAGATTGGGTGAGGTAAATACCATGCTTACCTTCTCTCCCTTTTCTCTTCTCTCCCTTTTCTCTTTTCCCATTTCCCATTTAACTATTACCTTCGAATCAGGCATCCTTGAACAAAAAGAGTTTTAATTATACGCGCTATTTTATGCTATGATTTGCTAATTCTTTCTATCTTAGCCCGTAATACAATAGATAATTTATTATGAACTACTTTCTTCTTTCACTACTAGCATTTTCGTTAACATCTAGTCATGCACAAACCAACATAGACAAACAGAAAGAGAAAATCTTGGCGGAAGGGATGCGTCTTTATCGTTCCGAAATGGCTTCTTGGTATGGTACTGATTTATTTTTACCGCGCTATGAAAACAAAGAAAATATCGGAGGTTATCTATCCTATACAGAAAATGAAAACGCTACCTGCATCTTTTTTTCTAAAAAGCCTAATCCACAAGTTTTAGGCACCATTACTTTTAATCAAAACTACGAATTAGAACAGGCTCTTGTCGATTTAACAACCCGTGATTTTACTAAAAAAGAACTTGATCTATATACACTTAGACAAGCTGCCTTAGAAGATATTATTCGAGATACTCTTTACAAGAGATACCAAAACACTCAACTTAATTTAGTACCTCTTATCCATGGAAAGGAAAAGAAGGTTTATATCCTCACTGGACCAAGCACAAGTGGAGTCGTTATTTTTGGGAATGACTACCTCATCACCTTCAACAAAGACAATACAATACGCACCAAAAAACAGCTTCATAAAAACATTATTCCCATTCACACGAATGAAACAGAAGATGGACATTCTGTACTGAGTACTGTACATTCCCACTTACCTGAAACAGGCCACTTACCTACTGCAACGGATATATGTACTTTACTACTTTATACGCCATTTACTACTTGGGAGAGCCACATCATTATTTCAGATAAGCACAGGAGCATTTGGGACTGTAAAAGAAATGATTTACTTGTATTATCGAATGAGGCAATCGATAAGATAAAACAACATCAAAACGCTAAGAACAAAGATTAAGTCGATACGACTCCCCCTTTTCGAAACGCAGACATACTCATTCCTTTATGTCGTTTAAAGAATTTGTTGCCATGACTTTCATCTGCAAAGCCAAATTCATCCACGATTTCATTGATTCGCGCATCACTAAAAAGCAAACGATGTTCAATTAATCGAATTTTATAGGCTGAGATATACGCTTGCATTGATTCTCCGCCTTGTTTGCGAAAATAACTTCCCAAATACGTTTCAGAAAGACCAAATTGCTTAGCGACTACAGCTACTTTGAGCAACTCGGGTTCTCGAATATGTTCTTGAATATAGTTGAGTATTTGTACGATTTTAGCATCAGCCGTTTCTCCTAAAGGTTTTACTTGAATTTGAGCGATATTACGAGCGGCAATCACCAAAATGGCATTGACAATTGGGCGAATGACATCTTCGTTATACATCAATTCTACCTTTAATACGTCTTGTAGGGTTTGTATTAACTGCGCGACTAAACGCTTATCTTCTTCGTGAACTAATACCGAAGCCGAAAGATGAGAGGCATAATACAGCAGACACTCGATATGATCAATACTCTTCCATTGGTATTCCTTCACATATAATTCTCCAAAGCGAATCACCATAAACTCACACATCCCCGCTAAGTCAAATTCATGACAATCTTGAGGCGTAATCAAAAACAAATCGCCTGCTTGAAATGGAATGCGATTGCCATTGACAGCGTGACTTCCCTCTCCTGAAATCACATACACGAGTTCAAAAAAATTAAACTGTCTATCGCGCAACGGACAACGGTCTATTTTTTCATAGTACACCTCTAGGGCCTGGTATATATTTTCTCTTGCCATGTTGCAAATATACTGAAATACACTTGACTTATACCTAAAAAACACCACTTTATCAGTCTATTTTTGTATCAGATTAATTTTTATACCGAGTATGATACAACCCCCTATCGAAATAGAGCTCCTACAAGCCATTCAGGAAAGCCCCTACAGTCAAGTGGACTACGATTATTTATTGGCACATCAACCTACGCAAATTCGCCTTGAAGAACAACAACTAGCAGCTATGGAAGAGCCACTAACGATTCCAGCAGGTTTACGGGTCGAAAATCACCACATTCCTTCTCGAGATTCCAATCGAAGTATTCGCTTGAGAACCTATCGTCCACAGGACAAAAAAGACCTTCCTGTATTCGTCTATTTTCACGGAGGAGCTTTTATCTATGGTACACCCGAACAATATGATTTTATCTTTTATCAACTGGCCCTAGCCCTTGATGTTTTAGTGGTATCTGTGGACTATCGATTGGCTCCAGAACATCCTTTTCCGGCAGCTTTAAACGATGGATATGATACGTTGCTTTGGTTAGCCCAGGAAGCCCATCAATGGGGAGGAAATACGGAAAGCATCAGTATTGGCGGCAGTAGCGCGGGTGGAACGATTGCTGCTTCTCTCGCTCAACTAGCCCGAGACAAAAATGAAGTGTTTCTACACCATCAGTATTTGCTCTATCCTCCAATGGATCATCGCTTGCAAACGCCTTCCATGCAAACCTTAGCCCATGCCTCTATGCAGAGTAAACAAGCGGCTGCTTGGATGTGGCACTACTATTTGGGTGCTCATCGAACTACTCCACTCCCCTATGCTGTACCTCTGTTGCAAACGGATCTATCTCATCTTCCTCCAACTACCATTATTGTAGCTGAAGTTGATCCGCTTAAAGATGAGGCGAAACAATATGCAGAACGCCTCCAACAAGCGGGTATTCCAACGACTCTTGTTGAAGCAAAAGGAGCGACTCATGTGTTTGACTTCTTTCCAACCACCATGGCCCGCGACTTTTGGCAACAGCAAATCACTTATTTACAAACTATTTTACATCCCTAACAGCATGCATATACTCGTCATCAATGGACATCCGAATCCGGATAGTCTCAATGCCGCCTTGGCGCAAACCTATATCGAAACCGCCCAAGCTTTAGGTGCAACGGTGCGTTATCTCGCTATTGGTACCTTAGACTTTAATCCCAATCTTCAATACGGCTATGCGAAACGCATGGACTTAGAACCTGATTTACAACGTGCCTTAGACGATATCTATTGGAGTACCCACCAAGTGTGGATTCATCCGATGTGGTGGGTGGGTATGCCAGCCATCATGAAGGGGTTTTTTGACCGTTTATTTTTACCTGGCCTCGTATTCAAGCATCACTCCACTACAGCTACCGAAGGGCTTTTACAAGGCAAGACTGCGCGTATTTTAGTTACTATGGGGGATCTATCTCCCGAAATTCATCAATCCATCTACCAGTCTAGTGGTTTAATTCCCCTAAAGGAAGGGATATTGGTTTATTGTGGGGTGGACGTTGAAGAGGCAGAGGTTGTAGGCCCCTTGAATGACTATAGTACACAAGCTATTGAAGCACTACTAGAACAATGGAAACAAAAAGCCCTAGATGATGTTCAAAAACACCGAAACAAAGCGCATACTGCTACTTTTATAAAATAAAAAAAGGATTTAATAACCTATTAACCAACTAACTACGCCTTTATTAAAAAAGAAAATTAAACTATTTCTGTTTTTTATTTGTTTTGTATTGATATTAGTTTGTATATTTGCACCACAATAGCGCGGGATAGAGCAGTAGGCAGCTCGTCGGGCTCATAACCCGAAGGTCACAGGTTCGAGTCCTGTTCCCGCTACGAAGCCAAAAAGACTTAATCGAAAGATTAGGTCTTTTTTTTGTGGTGAATGGTGAGTAGTAAAATGGTAAAACCCCCTTTATTCCGCTACCTTTTAACAGGTAAATTGCCTTGAAAAATAAAAAATACTTCCTTTTATCATCCTAACGAAGGGGTGCATCCGATAAAGGATATGCCTTTGATACCGTACTAGACTTCTACAATTTAGTATATAGAGTACCAAACCTTCCCCAACTATCGAAATATACCTCATCATCATTCTCATCTTCTCCATTATCCATTTTACATATAAACCAATCAAAACGAAAATTTATTTTGACAGATTCCATCCATTGCAATAGTAAATTAAACTTTTCTTTTACTGGTAACTGACCTTCAAATTCAGCAACATCACAAAAGAGTAAAACTTCTACTTTATCCTTATCAATCACAAAATCAGCAAATACATTAGATAGAACACACCCCAATAGTTCTATTCTATTTATATTACTAATAGTAAAGTTTACATAATCACTGTCACTTTGAACGAGTGCTTTTAATTCTTCTATAGACACACTGATTTCTTTCTGTTCAGGATACATCAAATCAATTGTAGAAGAGGCAGGCTTAATTATAGTTATAAAATTCCACAGTAAAGCATCTCTATTCCCCACAAATACAACATCAACGAGTTTTTTCATAGTATTAAACATTTGATATAAATAAAACAAACTTGTTTTCACTAATTAATCAACAAACCCCTTAAATTGATAGTTTTGTTTAAATCTAATTCCCATTCCAGTAGACAATCTTTTTTCAATAAAACCATCTTTACTAATAAAAATACCTTGAGCTTTTCCAAATATCTTTAAAAGCCTCATGTCCATCCTTATTATATGCATCTTCTACTATTTTTCATCTTCAAAACCATCAAAAAGTGATACTATAAAATTAATAGTCCCATTTAATCGTTCTAACGTGGTTAAAAATTCTTTATCCAAATATAAGTCTGGTACATTCTTATAGTTAATATCAACTAGAACATTTACTTGTGTACGTAAAGCGTTTGATACTACATAATCAATGAGTTCATCTATTTTGGTATCTAGAAAAGACTTAAACGAATTAGCTATAGTATTAAAATCTAATGTAACTACAAAATCAAATTCATATTGCCAACTTGTTTGATTCTGACCATACGAATATTTAAATTTTCGTATATCGTCACCTTTATGCCAAAAAGCGGTAGGATTTGTTTGTAGGATTGTAGAAAGAGTTTTGTGGTTGAGTTTTTCACCTACTATTGTTAGTATTAATTTAAAACAAGTGGGAAATTCTTCCTGCTTTCAAATAAAAAAGGATTCTTCGAAAATTGTCAAAATAGGGATTGGGGTCCCCAAATTGATTGATATCTTCATAACATTGCGCTAAATAATAATACTCCTCCCCTGAGTTTAAATCTATAGCTCTCTTTCTCCTATCAATTATTACTTTCTCCATAAAACAACTTATAATTAGACCTTGTTAATTTATCTTTAAGACGAATTCCCTTTAAAAACAATTCTTTTGCCTCCTCTTCTTTTCCATTTTCATAATACATCAACGCAAGATTATCACAAGCACTACCAATGTTCGCATCACAGGTTTTACTATACCAATACTCACATTTAGCAGGATTGTAATGAGGGTTTAAACCAAAGAAATAACGTATATCATAATGGAGTCCTAACTCATACTGAGCCAATAGACAACCAAGATAGGCGCAGGCTTCCTAATTAAATTAATATAAACATTATACCATTTAATCATCTGACTAAAATCTAAATAATCAGTTTCGTCACTATATGTTACGTTATGAGCTTCTAATAGCTCATCATACTCTTTTACTGATTGTTGATAAAATCTCTCGCCTTTCATATTACACTATTATCGTTTAATCACAAATTCTATTCACTAATAACATATAAATCAATATCTATCTCTGCATTCAATTTTACTAATAGATTTAGTAATCTTTTATCAAGATAAATACCTGGAATCTGATTTGGAAATATTTCAGGAATAATAAATAATTTTGATTCTAAATTGTTCTCATTTATGTAATTTACTATGGTATCAACTTTAGAGGAAAATAATTCTACAAACTGTTCAGTAACATCTTCTGAGAATAAAGTTTCAGTCTTTCCGAAACTATACTCCCAATTCGTTTCTTTTCTAAGAACTACATTTGGATGATATTTATCTATTTTATCTCCCTTTTTCCAATAAGCAGTAGGAGTAATCCCAATTACATCAGTGAATTCTTTAGGATCCCAACTATCTCCAAAAATTGCATATATCAATCTAAAGTTTGTCATAACTATTTTCTATTTAATAAATATTCCTGTATTAATAGGTATTCCTTTCCCTCCCTTAGCTATTATCAAGACTTCACCAGTCTTAGTATGTCTATATAAATCATATCGTGCGATTTTTGCATTTTTACCTAAATACTCATATTTTAATTCATGCGCATTAATACCAGCCTTTTTCAAAAATTTATCTGTTAGTAAATTAAAACTCTTATCACTTGTAAAAGACTTTCCTTTACCTCCCCCAAAAGCAGCTCCCATTGGTTTAAAGTCATAAGGCACATTATCATTACCTGAGAAAAAACTCCAAAAGACCTCTTTTAACCCGAAAACATCGAATGCACCTCCTACAGAGGCAACTTGTCCTGTTGCAATTCTAAGTCTTCGAATTCCAAATTCCTCTACTGGTACAGAAGAAGCAGCGCCTACTTTTTCCCAAAATCTTACCTCAACAGCTCTAATTTCTAATACACTACCATCATCATCATATTGGATATCCATGACATCTCCACCATTACCATTGATTTTGTTACCATCTTTGTCATAACCATTATCCAGCCCCATATGCATCAAGTGATTCAATCCGCTGACAATCACCCCTTGTTGCATTCCTTGCCAGAAATCACCGCCTGCAATGGTAGAGGAAATTCTTCCTGATAAACCACCGCTTACGATTAGTAAAGCACTTCATTCACCAGAATCTAAAACACCTTCTTTACTTACTAAGAATCTTTTCTCCCATAAGGCGCTCAATTTCTTTGGCATGACTAACCGTCATAAAGTGTCCAGCTCCTTCAATTAAATAATCATAGCTACAATTTTTACTAGGCAATAGGCGATCCTTACTCCCGTGAATATGAACTACATTAGCAGGTATTTCCTTGTTTTTCCAATTGAGAATAGCGTCGATTGCCCAAGCTAAGAAATCGGGATTGGTATCAGCTAGTATTGTCTTCAACAATTTTTTATCTTCTAAAGTAGAAACGCCAAAGAACCAATAGGTTAAAAAATTACAGTAGGTCAAAAAAGAAGAAGGTACCCGATGATGCAATTTACATTTCCCGATAAAAAGATAGGATTTAGGTAATTCAGCTCTTGTTTTTGCAGAAGCTAACAAAATGACCTTACTTACTTGTCGAATCTTAGCAATTTCAACCGCTACCATTCCCCCAAAAGACAAGCCTAGTATGATGGGATTTTCCCCCTCAATTTGTTCTGCTATGCGCTTAGCATACGAAGAAAGACTTTCTTTTTTAAAAGGAGAAATCCACGAAACAAAATGAACCTCGTTATGGTAAAATTTAAAAGAATCAAAAACGCGATGATCAACTCCTAAACCACTCAACACATAGATTTTATTCACGTTTTTTCTTTTTCGCCTTTGTCATCGCTTTAAAATTATCAACGGTTTTCATGCGCAATTGCACAAGGGCTGTTGCTTGCCCTAGCTCTACCTGATCTAATGGAGTCACCATATAGTCCATCACGTAACTTTGATCCAACAAGATGGTGTTTGGCTTCGCATTCAACACCACTCCATCCAGCATAAAAATCAATTTACCCGCATAGCTAATATGTTGTTTCGCCCATTGATCCAACACAATCAAGGTGGATTTGTGACCTTCTTTTAACGGAAGAACGATTTTTTTATCATAGGTTGTGGTTCCGACTTGAAACAGCCCTTGTTCCGTTTTTATATGTTCTATGCTCTTGGGATTAATCCCAGCCAAACTATACCCACTGTATAGCTTGTTTTCCACTTCCACGGCATAGGTATAATTCAATTTCCCAACATCCTGTGGTTGTACTTGTGTTGGCATGGCTGCTGATAAATCCACTTTTTCTTTCTTTTGCGCTACAACTGATGTGCTACATAGCCCTAGGGAAACCATTCCCAAAATGCCTAAGGTCTGATATACTTTCATGGTATTTTTTTATTAAATGTAAGCAAAAACAGCTAATCTTAAACCAGGACCATAAAAAAAGGTTTGTGCTTCTCACACAAACCTTCTCTATATGCTCTTACATTAGCTCTGCCGCTACATCTTCCCATTCCTGCATCAATGCTTCTATTTTCTTTTTATTTTGCTCATACGCCTTAAAAAAGCCTTCGTCTTGCATCAGCTTTTCGTAATCTTCTGCTAGTCTTGCATCGTCTTTCGCCACCTTCTTCTCTAGCTCACTGATTTCACTTTCTATTTTACTCAAGCGATTCTGAAGGGTCTTTTGTTTCTTTTGATCTTCATAGGACAAAGCCTCTGTTTTTTTCTCCTCCACCTTCACTACTACAGGTTCTTTCTTATCACTCTTCTTCTCAATTTCACGCATGTTTTGTGCCTTGCGCTCCTCTAGGAAGTAATTGATATCCCCCAAATACTCTTTAATCTTCTGGTCTTTAAATTCATACACCAAGTTAGTCATTCCTTGTAAGAAATCACGGTCGTGAGAGACCAAAATCAAGGTTCCTTTAAAGTTTAACAACGCCTGTTTCAACACATTCTTCGATTTAATATCCAAGTGGTTGGTCGGCTCATCCATCAGCAATACGTTGATGGGCGACAACAACATACGACACAAAGCCAAGCGATTTCGCTCTCCTCCTGAAAGTACTTTTACTTTCTTTTCTACATCGTCTCCTCTAAATAAGAAAGCCCCTAACATATCGCGTACTTTGACACGATTACCATCCGTAGCAGCATCTAACATGGTATCTAACAATGTTTTCTCTCCATCTAGATAGTCCGCCTGATTCTGTGCAAAATAGCCAATCTGAACATTATGCCCTAATTTAATCGACCCTTCGTATTCAAATTCTTTCATTACCGCTTTAATCAACGTTGATTTCCCTTGTCCGTTTTGCCCCACAAAAGCAATCTTACTGCCTCTCTCAATTAAGAAATCAACATCTTTGAAGATGACCTTATCGCCAAAGCGCTTCGTAACCCCTTCCATTTCCAATACGACCTTACCGGGATCGATACTTACCGGAAAGGAGATATTCATCACGGCATTGTCATCTTCATCCACCTCAATGCGCTCTACCTTATCTAATTTCTTGATGAGCGATTGTGCCATGGAAGCTTTGGTTGCTTTATAGCGAAAACGCTCAATTAACTTTTCCGTTTCCTCAATCTTTTTAGCCTGATTCTTCTGTGCTGCCAATTGCATTTCACGTAATTCTTCTCGTAAAATCAAGTATTCAGAATACGGTTTATCAAAATCGTAGATTTTACCTAGTGATATTTCAATAGTGCGATTGGTTACATTATCCAAAAACATCTTATCGTGGGAAATAATCACCACGGCTCCTGGGTAACTTTTCAAGAAATTCTCCAACCAGATGATACTTTCAATATCCAAGTGGTTGGTCGGCTCATCGAGTAAAAGCACATCATTGTCTTGCAATAATAATTTAGCTAACTCAATACGCATACGCCATCCTCCAGAAAACGTATCCGTCAAATTCTCAAAATCTTCGCGTTTAAACCCTAATCCCTGTAAAATACGCTCAGTATTCCCCACATAGTTATATCCGCCAATAATTTCAAAGCGATGCGTTAAATCACTTAATTTCTCAATCAACTCCGAATAGGACTCCGATTCATAATCAGTGCGTTCTGCTAACTCTTTATTTACACGATCCAGTGTAGCCTCAACTGCTTTAATTTCTTCAAAGGCTTGATAGGCTTCATCCAGAACCGTTCGTCCTGGAATAAAATCAATATCCTGACGTAAAAAACCTATTTTCAGCTCTTTTTCCATGGCAATACTCCCCGTATCCGGTTCCATATCCCTTGATAAAAGCTTCAACATTGTTGATTTTCCAGCGCCATTCTTTCCAACTAATCCCACGCGATCACCAGCGCCTATTCTGAATGTCACATTTTCAAACAAATATTCGCCTCCAAATGAAACAGACAAATTATGTATATTCAACATAAATATTACTTCTTTAATTTAAATTTTTTATAGCGATGAATCGATATATTTTCATTCAACGCTGTATTATTTTCAATATAATTATACAACTGCTCGGCCAAATAGGGAGCTAGTAAAACCCCACGCGTTCCCAAACCGTTCAATACTAAAATACGATCTGATTCCAAACTGCGTCCCAATAGCGGACGGCGATCTTTCACTGTTGGTCGTACTCCAGCACTATGAGAAACGATTTCAACATCCAAATCCATAAAACTCTTCAGCCCTTCAATAAGCTCCGCAGCTCCTTCAGGCGTGGGAGTATCTGTTTTATCTTCCCAGTTATACGTAGCCCCTAGTTTATACAAATCATTTCCGATGGGAATTAAAAACACACCTGCTTTCAACATAAAATCACAATTCAACCCAGGAATCTTAACAATCATCAATTCTCCTTTCGTACCATCTAAGGGCAATTGGTTGAAAAAAGGGTTTTGCAAGAGACCAAAGCCTTCAGCGAAAACAATATACTTAGCCTCTATCCCTTTATACGTGACACCCTCCGCATCATACTGCAATGCGGTATACTCAAATCTTTCTTTTTTATAACAGCCCAATTGCGTGAGATGTTGTCGATACGCCGGAATCAACTCATCGGTTTCCAGATAACCCGTAGCGTTAACTTTCCCTAAACCAAAAGACAAATCTACACCATCCAACTGTTTCTTCTCAATTTCTGGAGCTAAAAAAGCACTTAAATTCGGACGATCAGCAGCCTGAAACCAATTATTTTGTTCTTCAATAGAAGCTAATCGGCGATATAAACTCATCGGATACCAACATTTTACCTGTAATTTTGCTTCTAAAGCAGGGTAAAAAACTTCCGCTATAGCCAATTGTTCCTTTACTTTCCAAACATCAGTAAAACGTTTGAGCACTACAGGATTATACATACCACCCGCAATTAAAGACGAAGAGCGTTCTTCTGAATCAATCACGATAAAAGTCTTTCCCTCCTGAGCGAGTTTTTCGGTAAATGCAATACCCGCCAATCCAGTTCCTACAACAATATAATCGACCATACGTTAAATCATAAAAAAAGCCCTTATCTAATTTAGATAAGAGCTTTATAAATTAGTAATTACAAAATTAGTAATTCCATAAATCATCTTCAAGGTTTCTGATCAATTCTTTGATGCGTTCGCCTTCAAATAATTGACTCAACTCTCCACCTTTAATATAATCGTTAATACGAGAATCTCCATATTGATTATCTGCTTTGTAAATCGTAGAGCTAAAGCGTCTAGCGTTTAACAAATGATCAAAGTTCATTGGATTCATAGGGTTCTTAGAGTTAAACACCTGAGCGTCGAATAACGTATTTCTAGCGTCTGGGAAGAATATCCAGAATAGCTCCACTGCGTTTTCAACTTCAGCTCCTTTTGTGTATAAATCCACTACAACTGGTGCAATACCTAATAAACGGTATTTTAATTGCCCCTCGTTGCGGTCAAAATACCACAAGCCCAAAACGTGATACGATTTTACATCAGATGGACGTAATTCGATACGTTGAATATATTCCTCTGGAATTTTTTCACCAGCATTATAGTATTCAATACCAGCATCTGTAGTATCAACTTTCACGAAAGATGTTTCCAGTTCCTTTAATGTTCTTTTTCTTTTAAAGTCACTATCATCGTATACTTCTGTGATAGCTCCAGACTTAATACCATCAATCAAGGCTTGGAACATAGATTTTCTTCCATCTCCAGCTACTTCTTCGATTGGATAGTAATAAGACTCATTAGCTTTCTCTTCAAGAGAAATGTTTTCCCATACTTTAATACCAAATAGGATATCCTTATCTGCTACATACCCGTATGGAATTGGTCCTTCGCTTTGTACGTATATTTCTTGAATACTTTTCATTCCAATTTCCTCGGCAGACTTAGCATTTAATAAGTTGCTTTGTGCAAATGATTGCAATGAGAATATTGAAAATGCTACAAATAGTGAAATTTTTTTCCAGTTCATATTATTCAAAGTTTTCTTCTTTTATTTATTTCGAAATTACATGATTTCGAATGTACAAGGTGCTGTTTTCTTCAATTGATAATCACTTGCACCATCTAAACGTACCTTGATATCAGAAATAACAACCACATCACCTAATCTTGCTTTAGAAATCGCAGCTTTCGCACGGTCATTCATTCTGTTTCCTTGAACTACCACTGATGGCTGTCCAGGAACCTGCAACACAAATCCTGTAACTGTTAACCCTAACTCAAAATCAAAATCTTCTAATTTAGCACCGATCGTTACCACTTCAAGGTTAGATTTCGGTCCTTTCGCACCGTACTCACCGCGAACTGTACCACGAGGTGCAGGAATATCTTTAATTCTAAATACTTTTTTATCGCTTACAGATGTTCCGTCAGGTAATTTTCCTGTTACATTAATTGTAACCTCTCTACCTGCTTGTGGACGCATATTATATTGTCCTGCTTTTCCTCCTTTCGATAAACCAGGAGCAGAAGCTACTACTTTATCATCCGAAATACCAGCAAAAGAAATCGTCATTGGGTTTGTTACACCACGGTACACCACATTCATTTTATCTGCAGAGATATTAGCTGAATTTGGTTTAGGAACTACAACATAGTTTCCTTTGATATCGATTTCAACTGGCTTTCCGTCTTCCATGAACGTAAATTTACCTTTTACATCATGTTCTCCTACGTTACCTGTTCCGAAGCTAAGGTTTACTTGTCCATCCTCTAACGCTTTTGATAAATCAACTGTTTGTCCATTTACCACAACTGCAGTAGGTACTGTAGATTTATCGTAACGTCCTAATACAACTTTACCTTTAAACTGTTCTCCCGCAAAGAAAGCTGATTTTTCAGGAATAACAATTGCAGCATAGTTACGCATTGAAGCCGCTTGACTCAATGTATTTCCTAGCAAACTATTGTAGATTTCATGCTCTAGAATCATCGCATCATTTTGCATGGTTGACAATTTAGTCAAAGACGCAATTGCGGGGAATCCTTGGAAGTTGTAATTTAAATAAGGCTTTACAACTCCTTCTGCATCTTTTACATCCGAAATATCAAATCTCTTTTGCAAATCTACAACAATTGGCTGAAACTTAACGTCCTCACCAACTATTCCCAAAATAGCACTTTTATACTTTTCAATTGCTCCGATGAATTCTTCCCCTTCTGCAGAGTACTTATCACCATTAAACCAAGCTTGGTCAATTACATCTCCCTTTTCCATACGCTCTGCTGGTAATTTTCCATCAATGCGCTGTGCCTCTAAAGGATCTGTAATTTGCTTTTTCACCACCGATACAAAATCATAAAACTCTTTTGTAACAACAGCTACTTGCTTTGCTTTTTTATAAGGCTCGCCGAAACGAGTTGGATCATCTGCTGCTTTAGCCTCTAACCCCCCTAATAAACTTTCATTATTTCCAATCGCCGATTCATTCGCCGATTCAAATTTATCGTTTACCATTCCAAAAGCTGATAAAACCTCTTTTGACATCTGAAGTGCCATCATCGCGATGAACACAAGATACATTAGGTTAATCATCCTTTGTCTAGGTGTCAATTTTGCTCCTCCTGCCATTATTTATATCTTTATCTGATTATAAATTAATTAGCACCGCGGTGACCCATTGCAGAAAGCATACCTCCATAAACTGTGTTTAAAGAAGCTAGATTGCCTGTCAAAGCAGACATTTGCTCTTTTAATTTAATGTTATTTTCAGCAACTTCTTTATTGATTTCAGCATTGCGAGTAGCACTCTCTAACTGAACTTTATACATTGAATTCAAAGATTCTAATTGAGCTGCAGCCATTGACATTTCTTCTGCGTATTTTCTAGTTGAAGCAACTGAATCCACTGTTGGAGCAATTTCTTTTGATGCTGCTTCAAAGTTTCTGATACTTTTACTTAAACTACTCATTAACTCACCGTCAATTTTTGCTTCTTTCAATAAATCATCTAATTTTTTAGATAACATACCTTCTTCTTCTGTTGATCCTCCGCCAACAAATCCTACAGCACTACCTCCACCTCTAACTTGTGTTGGTTCACCTCCTTTTAATTCTGGATACACTTTAGACCAGTCTAACTCATCATCAACTGGTTCAAAAGCAGATATCGCAAAAATAAGAGCTTCTACAACCAATCCTAAGGTTAGCATATTATTTCCGTTAATCGGACCCAACTCCATGTGCGTAATCTTAAATAATGCACCGATAATTACAACTGAAGCCCCCATTCCATAACAGAAGTTCATTACTTTTTTAGGTATTGCCATAATTTTTTACTTGTTTAATTGTTTGTCTATAATCTATAATTGTTTTGGTTCTACTTATTTAGCCATTTTAGAAACATTGCTTCTTGACATTGATCCAGAAACTGATTGTACCGTTCTAAATCCGATGTATGAACGAGCAGAATCTGCATATTCAGAATCACGAGTAGCCACTTGTAACATATAAGCTGGGTCTCTCCAAGATCCACCTCTTACTACTTTTAATGGAGTATCCGATCTTCTGTTTTTTGGTTTTAAGCTTGACATGAAATCATAAGAAGATGAATCATATGGTGAACTCGTCCACTCTGCAACGTTTCCAGCCATGTTGTATAAATTATATCCGTTTGGTGGATACGCACGTGCTTCTGCTGTATACGTTGCTCCATCCGCCGCATAGTCGAAACGACTTGGTTTGAAGTTAGCCATAAAACAACCTTTTTCATCTGTTGTATAAGGACCACCCCAAGGATACATAGCTCCTTCTAAACCACCTCTAGCAGCGAATTCCCACTCGCTTTCCATTGGTAATCTGTACTCGTGTACTTCAGAAGGTAAACGCTTCGAGCGCAAGAATGTATTTTTGTATAATGTTCTCCATGCTGCGAATGCTCTCGCTTGGTTCCAGTTCACACCTACTACAGGATATTCGCCAAATGCTTCATGCCAGAAATAATCATTGTGCATCGGTTCGTTGTATGAGTATTGGAATTCTTTAATCCAACGCGTTGTATCAGGATAAACTAACAACGTTTCAGTTTTTAAGTGTCTGTTGCGTTTTCCACGTGGATCATTTCCTTTGTCTCTCATTGCTCCTTCTAAATCCACATACGTGTATTTGAATTTAATTTTAGAAGCGTCAAACATGCCTAATCCATTATATGTTTCAGAAGCAGGAATGTATAAAGAGTCCATTACTTCTACATAGTATTCATCAGGATAGCGATCCACCGTATTCGGCAAATTCACTTTTTTATTCAATCTTCTACCTGCATACATATCATCGCTGGTATCCATGCTATAGTAATTTTCATACATATATCTTTGATAAGGCGTCATACGATCTAGATTCTCTTCATTATCTAAGAACGCATATGCACCAATACCACCTCCATCTGGAGTCAATCCCATATCATCAGCAGCAATAGCCAAACGAGTTCGGATAATTGAATCCTTTACCCAATCCACAAATTTTCTATACTGGTTGTTTGTAACAGCAGTCTCATCCATATAGAATGACCCAACAGTTACTGTTTTTGTTGGAGCATCTTGTGCACCAAGGAAATCTTCGTTTGATTGTCCCATTGTAAAAGTTCCACCTGGAACCAAAGACATACCATGAGGCTTCGTAGTTGACCATCTCTTTCCTTCTACTCCGCCTAACAACTCACCTCGATCTCCAGTACCACAGCTGCATACCAAAGCTAAAACTGCTCCTAACGTAATGATCTTCTTCATATATTATTTAGGTTTTCTTATATACTTCTTAAAAATGTAAACGTATTCAATTATTTTTAATTTTCAAAAACAAAGCTAAAAAAAATTTAGTTTATATTTAACATATATGAATGTTAAATTTTTCAGCTTTTAAACTAAACTCTTTTTAAAGGCTCTCCACCATCTATCAGGTAATTGCTGAACAGTTGCCTTTTCGTAATCTTCATAGCTACAAGGCAACAATGTTTTCTTTGTTAACTTTTCGTTAACACCCGCTCCACTATTCACCTCAATCCACCATCTTCCTGATATATCACTCTTGTAAAATACTAAATTTTCATACGCATCAAAAGGGACAATATATTTTATATAGCTATCCTTACAGGCAAATGGATATTCATTGTAGCGATAATTAACCCCTTCGATAAAATACCAAACTATTTGTCCCAATAATAACGTTTCATTTGTTTGATTATTGTAATTGAACAGTCCAAAAGTACTAACTTTATCACTTAATCCACTATAACGTGCCAAAGAACAAATCTCTCTACCATCAAATCCATTGGGATTATACGTGGCAAAATTCCCTGAATCACTCGATTTTACAGCGTTTATATCAACACTCACAATATCAGCATCTCGCAATACGGGTTCTGCCAGTGCAATATTATTAATAATTTCCCCAACTCGGTACGCTTCAAAGTATAAATTTTCAATTAAATCGATCTCTTCTTGCGAATTATAATACGTTTGGTAGCCTAAGTTTGAAAAATTAAATAAATTATTCGGTTCTTCTAGAATAATTCGCGACAAAAAACTTTCTGCCGCATAACTTCCATCTTTAGCAACGTCTAATTTAGAATCAATACAAACCAAGTTGACCATTTGTTCTAAATTATCGTAACCACGATACAACGCATAGGTTAAATCTTGACTTCCACCAATGACAACGGGAATCGTACCATGCTTTACCAGATTTTCGACAATTTTTCTCAACAAGAAATAGGTATCTTCCATCGACTCCCCAGGCAGTATATCTCCCAGATCTGCAAGCCGTACATTCCAATTTCCTGGATATAATGTATAAAAAGACTTTCTCACTTTCATGATGTCCACCGTTGTTGCTTCCGAAGCCAATCCTCGATTATCTGTAACACCGATAATCGCGATTTTATATTGTTCGTACTTGTCGAAATCACCTCCCGAATGGAAATAGACTTTCTTACCTAAGCTTTGGCTAGGTAATCCATCAATGTAATTTCTAAATTCAATACTAACTGGACGTAAAAGTTCTAACATACCTTTTTATTCAATTATTTCTTGGTTGTCGTTTTCTTCGTTGTTGTTTTCTTCGCTGTTGTTTTTGAGGCTGTTGTTTTTGAGGCTGCCGCTTTTGTTTTCTTGGCAGGTGCCTTCGCTTCAATCATCGCTTTCACCTCTTCTAACGTTAAGGCTTGTGCATCGACATCTTTGGATAGCTCAATTTTCGTCTTCCCTTTTAAAATAACCGATCGACCCCATCTTGCTTTTTCTACGCGAATTCCCTCTTCTATCCAATCGTGAATAACCTTATCCTTTTCTTTTTGAATTTTATCTTCAATCAATTCAATGATATCTTGATTCGACAAGTTGTCAAAATTGTATTTTTTATTGACATTGATAAAAATATTGTTCCATTTCAAATACGGTCCAAATCGCCCAACTCCTTTTTGCACCGGCAAATCTTGATAGGTAGCAATCGGTCTATCCGCTTCTTCTTTTTCTTGAATAAATTCTAACGCCTTTTCAAAAGACACATCCAACGGTTCTACTCCTTTTGGCAACGAGATAAATGTCTTCCCTACGCGTACATAAGGACCAAATCGTCCGTTATTCACCTCTACTTCTTCTCCTTTATACTCGCCTAACATTTTAGGCAATAGAAATAGTTTTAACGCTTCTTCTAGCGTTATCGTTCCAATATTTTGATCAGGAGCTAAACTGGCAAATTGTTTATTCTCATCCTCTGCATCTCCAATTTGAGCCATCGGACCAAATTTACCCAAGCGAACCAATACGAGTTTACCTGAAGCAGGATCTGTTCCTAAAACACGTTCTCCTGATTCGCGTTCTGCATTTTCTTCTACATCTTTTACCGTTGGATGAAAGTGATCGTAAAATTCACGCATCATCTTAGCCCAATCTTCTTCTCCTGCAGCAATAGCATCAAAGTCTTCCTCTACTTTGGCTGTAAAATTATAATCTAAAATCGTCTTGAAATTCTTCACTAAGAAATCATTGACGATAATTCCAATATCAGTAGGAATCATTTTTCCTTTATCTGATCCCGTTTTTTCAACAACTACTTTTTCTGTTACAGCGGCTTGCGCTAAAGTCATCACCTTGTAGTTGCGCTCTTTTCCTTCGGTTGTTCCTTTTTCCACGTAATTACGCGCAATGATAGTCGAAATCGTAGGCGCATAGGTCGATGGTCTCCCAATACCTAATTCCTCTAACTTCTTTACCAAAGATGCCTCCGTATAGCGCGCTGCTGGTTTACTAAAGCGCTGAGTTGCCACAATCGCATTCGACAGAAGTGTTTCCCCTACTTTTAAGTGTGGTAAAATTCCTTCTACTTCTTCCTCTTCTTCATCGTGTCCTTCTAGGTATACTTTTAAGAACCCATCAAACAACAATACCTCTCCAGTAGCTACAAATAAATCTGTATAGGTATTCGCTCCAATTTTTACATTGGTGCGCTCTAATTTCGCATCACTCATTTGAGAAGCCAAGGTACGTTTCCAAATCAAATCGTATAAACGCGCTTGATCACGATCCAAAGGAACGGCATGTAAAGCCATATTCGTCGGTCTGATTGCCTCGTGCGCTTCTTGCGCCCCTTTGCTTTTGGTTACATAACTTCTTGATTGCACATATTCTTTTCCATAAGACTTCGCAATTTCTGCTGCTGCCGCTTTGGTTGCCTCTTCAGATAAGTTCACACTATCTGTTCTCATATAGGTAATATACCCTTCTTCATACAAACGCTGCGCTAACATCATCGTCTGTCCCACAGAATAGTATAACTTACGTGCTGCTTCTTGTTGTAGCGTTGACGTTGTAAACGGCGCCGCTGGTGATTTTTTCGCAGGTTTCGTTTCGAGATCCTTAATCGCGTAATTCGCTCCTATATTAAGGTTTAAGAAATCCTTTGCCTCTTGCTCTGTACTAAAGGTTTTCGACAATCTCGCTTTAACTACCTTACCTTCTGCTGTTTTAAATTCAGCGGTAATTACATAGGAAGACTCAATCTTAAATTCGTTGATTTCCTTTTCTCTCTCAACAATTAATCGAACTGCTACGGACTGAACACGTCCTGCAGACAATCCTCCTTTTACTTTTTTCCACAAAACAGGGGATAATTCATACCCCACTAAACGATCTAATACTCGTCTAGCTTGTTGTGCATTGACTAAATTATAATTTATTCCCCTTGGGTTTTCAATCGCTTTTAAAATTGCTGACTTAGTAATTTCGTGAAAAACAATGCGTTTTGTTTTATTTTGATCTAGTTTTAACTCCTCTGCTAAATGCCAGGCAATAGCCTCTCCCTCGCGGTCCTCATCGGAAGCTAACCAAACAACTTCCGCCTTTTTAGAAAGATCCTTCAACTTCTTTACTACTGCTTTCTTATCACTAGAAACCTCATACTTGGGTTGAAAGTTATCCGCTACATTTACCCCTATTTCTTTAGAAGGTAAATCCGCTATGTGCCCATAACTCGATTCTACCTGATAATCTTTTCCTAAAAATTTCTCAATTGTTTTTGCCTTTGCAGGCGATTCCACGATCACTAAATTCTTTGCCATACTTCATTCTTTTGTGAAGCAAAAATATGCGTTTTTTCTTAATATTTCTACTTCAACCGATATAATTCATACTTTCTCTTAAAATCCTTTCCGATGATTTAAAAAATATACACTTTTTTAACGTTGATTACCAAAAAATTCTTTTTTTTATCAAACATGTTATACAAACAGAAATTCGCTCAAAAGTAAAAAAACAAAAGTAATTAACGCCTACCTTCTGGTGTATTTTACATTATATCTCCTTTCAAAACACCTATAAAATAAAAGAAATCCCAAGAGTTAACCCGCTAAAAAAGCCTCCTTTACCCCACCTCTTACTTTCACTATCTAGTCCATCACTTCCACTAAATCCCCCGGAAGATTCCCTTTAATCTCCTCTTGATTGCAATAACGTCGTACTTTTAGTACACCTACATATACAATAGTTCGAGAGTCCTTCGACAATCCTTCGTGTATTAGTAGTAAAAACCCGCTTTTCTCGAAGAACTGTTGGAGCATTGTTTAAGCAGTATCGAAGCATTGTCCATTAAAATCAAGCCAAAGGCTTTCCTTTATAGTTTCTTTCTCCCATGAAAGAGCTTTATTAATCAGCTAAGACGAATGGCAATAAAACAGCTAAGAACATCTTAAATATAAAGCTGTCAACTTGTCAGTAAATAAAAATACCCTATCTTTGTGGCTTAAAATAAAACTCCCTTTCAACTAATCATATGGAAAAGGTAATTGACGAAAATAAACAAGGAACAAGCTTACAGCTTGAACAGCATAAAGACAACACCAAAAAGCTTTTTATTGAGAGCTATGGGTGTCAAATGAACTTTTCAGACAGTGAAATTGTTGCTTCAATTTTATCGGACGCTGGATACAACACCACCAATAACTTAGAAGAAGCTGATTTAGTTTTAGTAAATACTTGTTCTATTCGCGACAAAGCAGAACAAACAGTACGCAAACGCTTAGATCAATACAACCGTGTAAAGAAAAAAAACCCAGGTATGAAAGTAGGGGTTTTAGGCTGTATGGCTGAACGTCTAAAAAGCAAATTCTTAGAAGAAGAAAAGATTGTAGATATGGTCGTTGGACCAGATGCTTACAAAGACCTACCCAATCTTTTAAAAGAAGTAGACGAAGGGCGAGATGCCATCAATGTTATTCTATCTAAAGACGAAACCTATGGAGATATTGCTCCTGTTCGTTTACAAAGCAACGGAGTAACGGCCTTTGTTTCCATCACAAGAGGTTGTGACAATATGTGTACCTTCTGTGTGGTTCCTTTCACAAGAGGACGCGAACGCAGTAGAGAACCCCATAGTATTATTTCTGAAATTCAAGATTTATACGAAAGAGGTTTCAAGGAAATCACCTTATTGGGTCAAAACGTGGACAGCTACCTTTGGTATGGAGGTGGATTGAAAAAAGATTTTGACAAAGCATCCGAGATTCAGAAGGCAACCGCCGTTGATTTTGCTCAATTATTAGAACTATGTGCAACGAAATTCCCTAAAATGAGATTCCGTTTTTCAACGTCGAATCCACAGGATATGCACATGGAGGTAATTGAAGTAATCGCTCGCCATGACAATATTTGCAAGTACATTCACTTGCCAGTTCAATCGGGAAGTACGCGTATTTTACAGGAAATGAATCGCCAACACACCCGCGAGGAATATATCGAATTAGTAAATAATATCTACGCGCTAATTCCTGATATCTCCCTTTCTCAAGACATGATTACGGGCTTCCCTACAGAAACAGAGGAAGACCATCAAGATACACTTTCTTTAATGGAACATGTGCGTTATGACTTCGGTTTTATGTTTGCTTATTCAGAACGTCCAGGTACACTAGCGGCACGTAAGTTAGAAGATGATGTGCCAGAAGAGACCAAAAAGCGCCGTTTGAGCGAGATCATTGCGGTTCAAGGAAAGATTAGCTTGGAGCGTACGCAGCGTTTTGTAGGACAAACGGTTGAAGTTTTAATTGAAAAAACGTCGAAGCGTTCGGATTTGGAATGGAGCGGAAGAAATTCACAAAACACAACCGTAGTATTCCCAAAAGAAAATTATAAAGTAGGTGATTTCGTGCAAGTATTTGTCGAAGATTGTACTTCTGCCACGTTAATCGGTAAAGCAGTAGGATATTCCCCTATGCAAGAAGCCTAAGCACCTTTTTTAAAACTAGTACGAAAAAGTTCACTACATGGAAAATGTTCAAGCGATTAAACAACGATTTGAAATTATAGGAAATGACCCTAAACTAAACCGTGCCATCCAAAAAGCAATACAAGTTGCCCCTACGGATATTTCGGTTTTAGTAACAGGAGAAAGTGGTGTTGGGAAAGAGAGTATTCCCAAAATCATTCATTCCCTATCCCACCGCAAACACGGCAAGTACATTGCGGTGAACTGCGGAGCCATTCCTGAAGGAACGATTGACAGTGAGCTATTTGGGCACGAAAAGGGAGCCTTTACTGGGGCGATTAGCACCCGAGAAGGTTATTTTGAAGAGGCTGATGGAGGGACTATTTTTCTGGATGAAGTTGGAGAATTACCCCTCACCACGCAAGTAAGACTCTTGCGTATTTTAGAGAATGGAGAATTCATCAAAGTAGGATCCTCTCGGGTTCAAAAAACGGATATCCGCATCATTGCAGCCACCAACGTCAATATGATGGAAGCAATACAAAAAGGTAAATTTAGAGAAGACTTATACTACCGTTTGAGTACCATTGAAATTAACTTACCTCCTTTGAGAGAAAGAGGAGAAGATATTCACTTGTTATTCCGAAAGTTTGCGTCCGATTTTGCACACAAGTACAAAATGCCGCCTGTTCGCTTAGATGCAAATGCGGCTAACTTCTTGATTCGCTACCGCTGGGATGGAAACATCCGACAATTGCGAAATGTAGCAGAAGAGATTTCTGTTTTGGAAACAAACCGAGAAATCAACCTTCCCATTCTACAGGCGTATTTGCCCAACCACGACAGACAATTACCTTCCGTAGTCCAAGGCAAAAAAGCAGAAAGCGATTTTAGTACTGAACGAGAAATTTTATACAAAATTCTCTTTGATATGCGCAACGATATTACGGATCTAAAAAAACTAACCTTAGAACTTTTAAAACAAGACAAAGGACAAGTACAAGAGAGTAATCAACATTTGATTCAGCGCATTTACGGAGGCAAGAGCGAAGCAGCAGACTACCCTGCAAACCCCACAGATATTTTACAGCTGGAAAACAGTCCTACACATCCTGTACATCCTTCGCAACCGATGCATCCGACCTATCATCCTACTCTGGTTGAAAATGACGATGACGATGACAATTACCTCATTGCAGAAACGATAGAAGATGAACCACTCAACCTAGAAGAACAAGAGGTTGAATTGATTCGAAAATCGCTGGAACGCAACAAAGGAAAACGAAAAGCAGCTGCCGAAGAACTCGGTATCTCTGAACGAACTTTATATCGAAAGATTAAACAATATAATTTATAAATGAAGAAGTTTACATCCATCTTGGCCCTTCTTTTTATCGCTTTAGGCCTTCAAGGTTGTAAGTATTACAACTTTACGGGAACAGGAAAAATCGATGCTGATTCCTTCCAAGTGAATTATTTTCAAAATAATGCTCCTTTGGTAGAACCAGGAATTGAACGTACCTTTACGCTAGCGCTACAAGATTTGATTCAAAATCAAACGAGTTTAACCTTGACAAATTCTAACGCAGATCTTGTCTACGAAGGGGAAATTGTTGATTATCGAATCAGTCCGATGACAGCAACAGCGGATCAAAGGGCCGCACAAAACCGTTTGTATATTGCTATAAATGTTCGTTTTACAAACAAAAACACACCCGAAGATGATTTCGAAAAGCGATTTTCATTTTACTATGACTATGACGCCAATGCACAATTAGTAGGAGCTACTTTAAATACTGCATTAGATGAAATTTACGAGCGCATCACACAAGATGTCTTCAATGAATCCTTAGCAAAATGGTAAAAAAACAACAGGTACGAATTTGAATAATGCAACTTTACATCGCTACTTAGCTGATCCACAACACGTACAGCAGTCGGATATTCAGGAATTAAAACAACTCCTGGAGCAATATCCCTATGTACAAGCTATACGAACCTTGTATCTAAAAGCCCTGTATGCAAATGAAAGTACGTCCTATAATCAAGAGCTCAAAAAAACAGCTGCCTATACCTTAGACCGCGACATCTTATTCCATTTTATTGTTTCAGATGAATTTACGGCCTATCGTCCTGTATCCATTGAGATTGCAGATATCAACGATCCTATAGCAGAAGCTCAACCTATTACCAAGGAAAAAGAGAGAGAACCAGAACAAAACATCAGTGCGCTCCTTCAAAATATTTCGAAAGTAGCCTATGCTATTGTACAGGAAGTTCCCTCAACACCGAAAGAGATAGAACAAGATGAACCTACCGCTTCTACACGCCTAGATGAACCTCCTGTACACAAGGTAGAGGAGCAAGAGGAAATACAAGTAATTCCCCCTGTAGAAGTACTAAAAGACAAGCTAGAAATTGGCAAACCTTTAGCATTTGAAGCAGAGGAAAAATATTCCTTTCACGAATGGCTTAAGCTTTCTAAACAACAACCTATTCTTCGTGAATTGGACACAAAAAATGAGGAAACACAGGTTGAAAAGGAAGAAAAAGAGGAGATAATTACGGAAGATGAAAAAATATTTCAAAAAAGTTTGGAAAAAAAACAGGCTTTAATCGATAAATTCATCGAAACAAATCCTAAAATTATCCCAACAAAAAAAGCGACGGCAAGCCCCATAAATATTGAACTATCACTACAAGAGAATACCAATTTAATGACGGAGACTTTAGCCAAAATTTATTTGGAGCAAAAAAAATATCAAAAAGCAATCCAAGCTTATGAGATTTTAATTTTGAAATATCCAGAAAAAAGTAGTTTCTTTGCAAACCAAATTATAGATATAAAAGCGTTACAACAACATAATAGTTTATAAGCATGAACACATTTACAGTATTTTTAGTATTGATTGCTATCGTATGTTTTTTATTAATTGTAGTTATTATGGTACAGAATCCTAAAGGTGGAGGATTAGATTCTTCTTTCGGTGGATCAACTGTTGCTGGAGGTGTAAAAAACACGAATGACTTCTTAGATAAGAGTACATGGACTTTAGGAGCCGTGCTAATTATCCTTATCTTGATGTCAAGCATTAGCTTTAGTGGTGGTGCTGTCGGAGATTCTAAACTTTTAGATCCCAATGCAGAGATCCCAGTACAGCCAACTGTTCCTGCTGCAAATACAGAAGACACAACTGATGCACCCGTGACAGAAGCTCCTGCAACAAGCGAGACTCCTGCTGCTGAAACTGCACAAGAATAAGAAAACAAAAACTTTGAATATAAAATGCCAGCTGTCAAGTTGGCATTTTTTTTTGGCAATAGCTGTCAATACAAGGTTTGGCACACTTTGTGCCTATTTCTATAACGTTTAGAACTAATATAAATAATTCAATTTTTATAAACTATTAAACTATGGCATTAAACATTAAACCACTTGCGGATCGAGTTCTTATTGAACCTCAACCAGCAGAAACAAAAACTGCTTCTGGTATTTTTATCCCTGACACAGCGAAAGAAAAACCACAAAAAGGCACAGTAGTAGCTGTAGGAAACGGAACAAAAGACCACAACATGACTGTTCAAGTAGGCGATACAGTACTATACGGAAAGTATGCGGGAACAGAACTAAAATTAGAAGGTAAAGATTACCTTATCATGCGTGAAGATGACATCTTAGCGATTGTTTAATAAATTGAATAATAAAAGTAAAACAAGACTAAATCATGGCAAAAGATATTAAATTCGACATTGAAGCACGCGAAGGATTAAAACGCGGTGTAGACGCTTTAGCAAATGCTGTTAAAGTAACTTTAGGACCAAAAGGAAGAAACGTAATCATCGGAAAAGCATTTGGTGCACCAACAGTAACCAAAGATGGTGTTTCTGTTGCAAAAGAAGTAGAGTTAGAAGATGCGCTAGAGAATATGGGTGCTCAAATGGTAAAAGAAGTCGCTTCTAAAACCAATGACTTAGCTGGAGATGGAACAACAACAGCAACTGTATTAGCGCAAGCTATCGTAAAAGAAGGGTTGAAAAACGTAGCGGCTGGTGCTAATCCGATGGACTTAAAACGCGGAATGGACAAAGCGGTTGAAGTAATCGTAAACCATTTAAAAGACCAAGCACAAGAAGTAGGTGGATCCATGGATAAAATCCAACAAATCGCTTCTATTTCAGCAAACAATGATGAATTCATCGGAGAATTAATCGCTCGTGCTTTTGAAAAAGTAGGAAAAGAGGGCGTAATCACAGTTGAAGAAGCAAAAGGAACGGAAACTTTCGTTGACGTAGTAGAAGGAATGCAATTCGACCGAGGATACTTATCTCCTTACTTCGTAACAAACTCAGAAAAAATGGAGGTGGAACTAGATTCTCCTTACATTCTATTATACGACAAGAAAGTATCTTCTTTAAAAGAATTGCTTCCTGTTTTAGAACCCGTTGCACAATCAGGAAAACCGTTATTAATCATTGCTGAAGACGTAGACGGAGAAGCACTATCTACTTTAGTAGTAAACAAATTAAGAGGAGCCTTGAAAATTGCTGCTGTAAAAGCACCAGGATTCGGAGATAGAAGAAAAGCCATGTTAGAAGATATCGCTATCTTAACTGGTGGCGTGGTAATCTCTGAAGAACAAGGCTATACCTTAGAAAATACAACATTGGAAATGTTAGGTACGTGTAAACGCGTAAGCATTGACAAAGACAATACAACAATCGTAAGTGGAAGTGGTGCATCAGAGATGATTCAAAATAGAGTGAATCAAATCAAAGCACAGATGGAAACGACAACGTCTGACTATGACAGAGAAAAATTACAAGAGCGCTTAGCTAAATTAGCAGGTGGTGTTGCTGTTCTTTATGTTGGTGCTGCTACGGAAGTAGAGATGAAAGAGAAAAAAGATAGAGTTGACGATGCTTTACACGCTACGAGAGCGGCAATCGAAGAAGGAATTGTTGCTGGTGGTGGAGTTGCTTTACTAAGAGCAAAAGCAAACTTAACTACTATTAAAGCAGTAAATGCCGATGAAGAAACAGGAATTCAAATCATTGCTAAAGCGATTGAATCACCCTTGAGAACTATCGTTGAAAACGCAGGTTTAGAAGGTTCTGTCGTTGTAGCAAAAGTATTAGAAGGTAAAGATAACTTCGGATACAACGCTAAAACAAACGAGTACATCGATATGCTACAAGCAGGTGTAATCGATCCGAAAAAAGTAACACGTGTTGCTTTAGAAAATGCAGCTTCGGTTGCAGGTATGATCCTTATCACTGAATGTGCTTTAGTAGATATTAAAGACGAGAACGGTGGTGGTGGAATGCCAATGGGCGGTGGAATGCCAGGTATGATGTAATAAAATCGCACATTTTATAGTTGAGTGGCTTGGATGTAATGTTCAAGCCACTTTTTTTTAATATAACAGAGTAAAACACAAAAGCCAAAGGGAAATCCCTTTGGCTTTTGTGTACATCTAGTAAGCGAATAACATACGCCCCAACCGTTATTTTAAAGTAATTTCTTTTAATTGCGCAATTGTTGCTTTTGGATCGGCAGACTTAAACACAAAGTTTCCTGCTACCAAGGCTTCTGCACCAGCATCAACCAAGGCTTTTGCATTTTTATCGTTGACTCCTCCATCGATTTCAATGATTGTTTTTGCTCCTTTGACGTCAATCATTGCTTTCAGCCTGCGTACTTTGTCATAAGTATTCTCAATAAAACTTTGTCCTCCAAAACCAGGATTCACGCTCATGATCAACACCAAATCCAAATCTTGAATGATATCTTCTAGAACCGAGACAGGCGTATGTGGATTTAATGCAACACCTGCTTGCATTCCTTCCGCTTTGATGGCTTGAATCGTGCGGTGCAAGTGAGTACAAGCTTCGTAGTGTACGGTCAAAATATCCGCTCCCAATTCTTTAAACGTTTTGATATAGCGATCGGGATCAACAATCATCAAATGTACATCTAGCACTTTATTTGCATTTCTATGCTTGTTAATCGCCTCCAAAACGGGCATTCCAAACGAAATATTCGGTACGAAAACACCGTCCATAATATCAATGTGGAACCACTCCGCTTGACTGTCGTTCATCATTTCGATATCGCGTTGTAGGTTTGCAAAATCAGCAGCCAAAACCGATGGCGCTATTTTTATATTTTTCATATGCTTGTGTTGTTTGTACAAAGATAAAAAAATCCCAAGAGGAACGTCCTGCTGGGATTGTATAATTCGACTCTTATTCTTTTATTGTTGCTTCAAAAAGTTCGGTAAAGTACTTGATAATTTTTGCGCGTACTTCATCTTCATCTACATAATTCACCCCTAATTCTACATGCAAAGAGGTTACGCCTTTTCCGCGGATTCCACAAGGAATAATATTATCAAAATAACCCAAGTCTGAATTGACATTCAAGGCAAAGCCATGCATGGTTACCCAACGAGAAGCACGTACACCCATCGCGCATATTTTACGGGCAAATGGAGTTCCTACTCCCAACCAAACACCTGTTTCCCCTTCACTTCTACCTGCCTCAATGCCGTAGTCTTTGAGTACGAGAATCATCGTTTCTTCCAACAAACGCAAATATTTGTGTATATCAGTAAAGAAATTTTCTAAATCCAAAATTGGATACCCAACAATTTGTCCAGGTCCGTGATACGTAATATCTCCCCCACGGTTAATCTTGTAAAAAGTAGCACCTTTGGCCGCTAATTGCTCTTCATTGAGCAATAGATTTTCCATATCTCCACTTTTCCCTAAAGTATACACATGTGGATGTTCTACAAACAAAAAATAGTTTGGTGTTGGCTCATTTGCCTCTTCTCTTCTATTTTTGATTTTTATATCCAAAACCGATTGGAAAAGTTCCTCTTGGTACGCCCAGGTCTCTTTATAGTCTTTTTCTCCTAAATCAATTAGGGTTACTTCTTTATTCATGCTTCAACAACTTAGCGGTTATATTTGGGATTATTGAGAATCACCAAGGCTCCGATAACACCAGGAATCCACCCCGCTAGGGTTAATAGAAAAACAATCACAATGGATCCGCACCCTTTATCATACACAGCGATAGGCGGAAATATAATAGATAAAATTACTCTCCAAATACTCATAATCACTTATTTATATGCTACAAATTTCGTCATTTTTTATGAATTACCGCCATCCTTTCCGTTAAACCCTTGCTTTGATTTGTTGAAAAAAGAATCAAATGACTAATTAACTGACATTTGGCGAGATACCATGGGTACTAATTTTTAAAGATTACCTATATTTGCACTTTATAAATTAATTCATAATTCACAATTATTATGCAACTTTCAGAACAAGAAATCATCAGAAGAGAGAAGCTCGCAAAATTGCAAGAGCTTGGTGTGAATCCTTATCCTGCTAACTTATTTCCAGTAAATCATACATCCAAGCAGATAAAGAACGGTTTTGAAGAAGGTAAGAAGGTAATTGTGGCAGGGAGATTAATGTCTTCTCGTATTCAAGGAAAAGCTTCTTTCGCAACCATTCAAGACAGTGAAGGAAAGATTCAATTATACATCAACAGAGATGAACTTTGTCCAGGTGAAAACAAAGATTTATACAACGAAGTTTACAAAAAACTAATTGACCTAGGGGATATCATCGGTATCGAAGGGGAGTTATTTACAACGCAAGTAGGTGAAAAAACCGTTCGCGTAAAAGGGCTTTCCCTATTGAGTAAATCACTACGTCCACTTCCTTTACCAAAAACTGATGCCGAAGGAAATATCTTTGACGCATTTACTGACCCAGAATTGCGTTACAGAATGCGCTATGTAGATTTAGTTGTTAACCCTTCAATCAAGGAAACGTTTATTAAACGCACGAAATTGTTTAATGCTATGCGTCAGTTCTTCAACGAATCTGGCTATATGGAGGTTGAAACACCTGTACTACAATCTATCCCAGGTGGAGCTGCAGCGCGTCCATTCATGACGCATCACAATGCGTTGGATATTCCCTTGTACTTGCGTATCGCCAACGAATTGTACTTAAAGCGCTTAATTGTAGGTGGTTTTGACGGCGTTTATGAGTTTGCTAAAAACTTCCGTAACGAAGGAATGGATCGTACGCATAACCCTGAATTTACCGTAATGGAAATCTATGTAGCCTACAAAGACTACAACTGGATGATGGACTTCACAGAGCGCTTATTAGAGCATTGTGCGATTGCAGTAAATGGTTCATCAAAAGCCATCTTTGGTGAGCATGAGATTGACTTTAAAGCGCCATACAAGCGCATTACTATGGCAGACTCTATTAAAGAGTTTACTGGTTTTGACATCACAGGGAAAACAGAAGACGAAATTCGTCAAGCTGCTTTAGGTATGGGCATTCCAGTAGATCAAACGATGGGGAAAGGAAAGTTAATTGACGAGATTTTCGGCGAAAAATGTGAAGGGAATTACATTCAACCCACGTTTATCACGGATTATCCAAAAGAGATGTCACCTTTAACTAAAGCACACCGCGATAATCCTGAATTAACCGAGCGTTTTGAGTTGATGGTTTGTGGAAAAGAGATTGCCAATGCTTATTCTGAGCTAAACGATCCAATTGATCAAAGAGAGCGTTTTGAGGCTCAAATGGCGCTAGCTGATCGAGGCGATGATGAGGCAATGTTTATCGACCAAGATTTCCTACGTGCTTTAGAATACGGTATGCCACCTACTTCGGGAATGGGAATTGGAATGGATCGTTTAGCCATGTTCTTAACCAATAATCCATCGATTCAAGAAGTGTTGTTCTTCCCTCAAATGAGACCTGAAAAAACAGCTCCTACAGTAGAATTATCGGACGAAGAGAAAATCATCATTCAAATTCTGACGAACAACGAAAATAAAGTGGAGTTAGGTTCATTAAAAGAACAAGCCGCTTTAAGTGGTAAGAAATGGGATAAAGCCATGAAAGGGTTATCTTCTCATAACTTAACGAAAGTCGTAACAGAAGACGAAATCAAATATGTTGTTTATCAACACTAAAAAAAGGGATGCGATTGCATCCCTTTTTTGTATTCTTTCCTAAATAAAAAAGCACTGCCGTGGTAGTGCTTTTTTGTTCTTATCCTAAATACGTTTTCAGTATTTTACTTCTTGAGGTGTGTTTTAAACGACGGATTGCTTTTTCCTTAATTTGTCTGACGCGTTCTCTAGTCAAGTCAAAGGTTTCTCCTATTTCTTCTAAGGTCATTGGGTGTTGATCGCCTAAACCGAAATACAAGCGAACCACATCAGCCTCACGAGGCGTTAATGTTTCTAATGCACGTTCAATCTCCGTACGCAATGATTCATGGATTAACTCACGGTCTGGGTTTGGTGATTCTCCTGAACGCAATACGTCATATAGGTTAGAATCCTCTCCTTCAACCAAAGGTGCATCCATCGATAAATGACGTCCCGAGTTTTTCATACTCTCTTTTACGTCATTTACCGTCATGTCCAATTCAACGGCAATTTCTTCTGCTGAAGGTGGACGCTCATTAGACTGCTCTAACAAGGCGTACATTTTATTAATTTTATTAATCGAACCAATTTTATTCAATGGTAGACGTACAATTCTCGACTGCTCAGCTAGAGCGGACAGAATAGACTGTCTAATCCACCAAACTGCGTAAGAAATAAATTTAAAACCACGAGTTTCATCAAAACGTTGGGCAGCTTTAATCAACCCTAAGTTTCCTTCATTAATTAAATCCGGAAGGGTCAACCCTTGGTTTTGGTACTGCTTCGCTACCGAAACCACGAATCTCAAGTTCGCTTTAGTTAATTTCTCTAAAGCTCTTTGATCACCTGCTTTAATTCGCTGTGCTAATTCTACCTCTTCATCTGCAGTAATCAAATCTACTTTACCAATCTCTTGCAAATACTTATCTAGTGAAGCGGTTTCACGATTCGTTACTTGCTTGGTAATTTTAAGTTGTCTCATAGTATTTTACTCCTTATTTGTCTTTGTCCTTAATGGCTTATACTAGTTATACGTACACATGCTTCAAAAAGTTACACTATTTTAAAAAATATTTTCTTTTTGTTACCTTCCAGCAAACACAAAGCCTTAAAAACATGGTTTTTAAGGCTTTGTAAAAATAATTTATTTAAATAATCTCAAAAGATTAATAATAATTGACCTTACTCAGTTCTTTTTCATCTGCCTCTACCTCATCCAAGTAACGTTCTAAACTATCATCTAATTCTTTCATCCAAACGGTATGGTGTTCTTCTGCCGTTACATTCGTCATCACTGAAGTATACACTTGATCGCGATAGCTCAAAATATTCTCTTCCTTAGAATTCAACCAAGTTTTAAACATCGTTGCAACCTGATCAATATTAAACGTTGGATAATCGGTAAGGTGAATCAGTTCTTTGATGTAAGCCGTTTGAAAATCCACGTGATCATTCCCTGTTTCTGTACGCTCTTCTCCAGCTAACCATTTGGCAATATCAGCATCGCGTTCCTCTTTTGAAGGTAGTGTAATTCGTCCTAACATATAATCTCGGGCAAACCACGCTTGCGCATCAAACATATTAAATGTATAGTACTGATCTTGCATCCCCAAGAAGATCAAACGTTCATTTTCATTGAACACGACCCCTTTGTATAAATTATCTGGATACAAACAGTTTTTTGTTTTTAATCGCAGATTATCTGGCAAGAAGGGGAATTTATGCTGATATCCTGTACACAAAACCACCGCATCATACTCTTTAGACGTTCCGTCTTTAAAGAAAGCTGTATTTCCATCAAAGTGAGTCACAATCGGTCTCTCTTCAATTCCTTTTGGCCATTTTAAGCCAATTGGATTCGTACGGTAGGCAATTGTTACGGATTTACTGCCGTGTTTGAAACACTGTACGCCAATGTCTTCTGCAGAATAACTACTTCCAATCAACAAAATATCCTTGTCAATAAATTGATCCGCTCCACGGAAGTCATGGGCGTGCATGACTGTTCCAGGAAAATTGTCAATTCCTTTAAAATACGGCATATTTGGCGTAGAGAAATGCCCTGTTCCCACAACGAGATAGTCAAAAAACTCCTCAAAGGTTTCGTTTTTTACTAAGTCGTCAAAAATAACGCGGAATTGTTTTTTATCTTCTAAGTAATCCACCCAACGAGCTACGGTATTAAACTTAATATAGTTTCTTGCGTTACTCTGTTTAATGCGTCCTTCAATATAATCGAAGAGTACTTCTCTTGGTGGGTAAGATGATATGGGCTGTTTAAAGTGGTCCATAAAGGTATAATCGGCAAACTCTAAACATTCTTTGGGTCCGTTTGACCAGAGGTATTTATACATACTTCCGTGCAGTGGTTCTCCATATTTCCCAACACCTGTACGCCACGTGTAGTTCCACATTCCTCCCCAGTTATCTTGTTTTTCGTAACATTTAATCTCGGGAATTGGATTTCCCTTTTTTTGTTCGGATTCAAAAGCTCTCAACATAGCAAGTCCACTTGGACCTGCTCCAATAATCCCTACTTTAAAATTAGTCATTATACAATACTATTTTTAGGCCCCTAAATTTCATGGCGAAATGGAGCTAATTAATAAAACGATATGTTTGATTTCATCAAAGGAAGAATCTATAGGTAGATTCTTACAGACACTCACACTTTGGAGTGATTTGTTAGGCTGCCTTTCAAACAACCTATTTTTAGGAAGAACCTTTAGGGTTCTTGTTAGACAAAGCGTATTTTGCGCTTTATGATACTGTCTAATTTCAAGTGATTTTTATCAATCACTTTACAGCTGATTGAGCAAATATACGTCTTTTTTTAGACTTAACCAAATCTACTCTTTTTCAACTACTTAAAAATCAATTAGTAATTTAAAAACTGGTACACATCTTATGAAGAAAAAAACATACCTTTACGAAAACCAAAAAACAAAAAACAATGCATCAAACACCTAAATTTACCTTTGCTCTACATGGCTGTTCGCTGTTAAGTGCTCTGTTAATTATCAGCTTTGCGCTTTTGAGTCAGACAGGAGCGGCAGGCATTTACACCTACAAACTGGTAGGGATATTCTATGAAATCCTGTGGTTGCCCTCACTTGTGGCTTTAGTTGGAATCCCACTTGTTTGGTTGGTTTTAACTTTGCAAAAAAAAGCGACTTGGACCGCGTTACTCTTTCCTGTTGCCTTACTGGTAGGTCTAGTACTGTACTTAACTTTATTTCAATAAAAAAGAGCCGAAAATTCTGGCTCTTTCTCTTTATTCTACGGCATAATGCCCTTGCTTTTCTTTTAAAACAGCATATAATTTTTGATAGGTTTGAATATCTACTTGCAAGCGCTGTCCTTCTCGAATGAGATAACCCGCCATGACCTCGAGTTCTGTTTTGGGTTTATTACTCAAAAAATCACTGTGCATCGATGTGGTGGAATCAAAAGGGATAGCCAATAAGCGCTCCATGATTATTTCAACCACATCCTCTGCTAAAGCCACTCCTTTGGCTTGCGCAATAGCCGTAGCTTCTGTCACTAATTGACGCATTGTAGTGGTATGGTCACGCATCACCACCCCAAACGAAGCATTGTAAAAAGTCGTTGCCACAGCTGAAGAGGAAACCAAACTATATTTCTCCCACACTTCTCTCGCGATGTCTTGGGTGCAAATCGACTGAATACCTGCTGCTTTCAATAGTGCATCTACATGCAGCATGCGATCGGTTAGCCCTTCTATACGTCCAAATACAATTTTTTGTCGCCCACTGGGATTGTCAATAACCCCTGCTTCTTTTAAACGGGAAACCATATAGGTGCAACCTTGCCACACTTCTGCCTCCAGTTGCTGATCTAGCTTTTCAAAAGCCTCTACTCCATTCAACAACGGCAGAATAACCGTGTTTTTAGACACGATTGCCTTTAAATCAACAATTACCTCATCTAAGTCATATTCCTTTGTACAAAGCAAGATAACGTCCATCGGAGCCAAGTCTTGAACTTGGGCCACCACTTGATCCGGATGACCGACAATAGTACTGCCTTTGGCTAATACTTGAAGTCCTTGTTCTTTTATTTTTCTTCCATGTTCTCCTCGGGCAACAAAATGAATGGCTACAGTGGCATTCTTTTCGTAGTGATGAGCCAATAATCCTCCATAAAATCCTCCTACACCTCCAAGCCCTATAATTCCAATTTTTATTTTATTCATAAATTCAGTTTACAGTTAATCAGTAATCGGTTGACCGTTTAGTTTGTCTAAAATAAAACATTTTTTCTTAGTCCCACCATTTTTACCTTGTACTAATACCATGTGTACATGCGATACTACATCCACCGTAAACTGTGAACAGTTAACCGTAAACCAAAAAAAAACACCTCATTTGAGGTGTTTTTCTATCTTATTTCTTGTCTTCTTTTTTTGCTCCTTGAGCACCACCTTCAGGTTTGTTGTTTCCCTCTGGTTTATTTTCTCTTGGAGGACGTGGCATCAATGCTTTTTTCGAAACTTTTGGTTTTTTAGTTTTCGTATCAATACCCATGTATTTTACTTCTAACTCATCGCCAATTTTCAACACATCAGCTGGATTTTCAATGCGTTTCCAGTCAAATTCAGATACGTGAAGTAAAGTTTCTTTTCCAGGTACGAATTCTACAACCGCACCAAAGTCAAGCATTTTCACTACTTTCACTTTGTACACTTCTCCTTCTACTGGAGAGAAAATCGTATTGCTAATAGAAGCTAATGCACGATCCATACCTGCTTGGTCTGTTCCCAATACCTCAATTAAACCGAAATCTCCTTCTTCATTAATCACGATTGTAGTTCCCGTTTCTGCTTGAAGTGCTTGGATATTTTTACCACCAGGTCCGATAACAGCTCCAATAAAGTCTTTTGGAATAGTAACGGTAACAATTTTCGGTGCTTTTGGTTTCACAGTTGCATTTGGTGCAGCAATTGTTTCTTCTAAAAGTCCTAAAATATGTAAACGTCCATCCAATGCTTGTTTCAACGCTTGTTCCATGATATCGTAAGCTAATCCTTCGATTTTGATATCCATTTGACAAGCGGTGATTCCATCTTTTGTACCCGTTACTTTGAAGTCCATATCCCCTAAGTGATCTTCATCACCTAAGATATCAGATAATACAGCCCAACGTCCTGTTTTTGCGTCAGAAATTAATCCCATTGCAATACCAGACACTGGTTTTTCAATTTGAATACCCGCATCCATTAAGGCTAATGTACCTGCACAAACCGTAGCCATAGAAGAAGAACCATTGGATTCTAATACTTCAGACACAAGACGGATTGTGTACGGACAATCTGCTGGAATCATATTTTTCAAGGCACGTTGTGCTAAGTTACCATGTCCAACCTCTCTACGTGAAGTACCTCTTAGTGGTTTTGCCTCACCTGTTGAGAATGGAGGGAAGTTATAGTGTAAGTAGAATCTTTCTTCTCCTTGCTCACTTGGTAAATCAATGATGTTAGCATCTCTTGATGTACCTAACGTAACTGTAGCTAATGCTTGTGTTTCTCCACGAGTAAAGATCGATGAACCGTGTACAGAAGGCAAGTAATCAACCTCACTCCAAATTGGGCGGATTTCAGTTGTTTTACGACCATCTAAACGGATATTTTGATCTAAAATTAGATTTCTTACCGCTTCTTTTTGCGTTTTTTTGAAGTACGTGCTGATTAATTCCGCTTTTTCTTCTAAATCTTCTTCAGAGAATAACGCTTTCACCTCTTCGTAAACCTCAGCAAACTTTTCTCCACGCTCGCTTTTAGCACTTGCGTGAGAAGCGATTTCATACAATTTAGCATATGCTGCATCGTGAACGATTTTTTCAACCTCAGCATCTGTTGGTTCTGGCTCGTACTCACGGTAAGTAAGTCCAAGTGCAGCACGCATTTTCTCTTGTGCTTCGATTTGCAGTTTAATTGCTTCATGCGCAAATTTAATTGCATCAATCATTTCTTGCTCTGAAATCTCTTTCATTTCACCTTCCACCATACAAACCGAATCTTTCGAAGCTCCGATCATCATATCTAAATCAGAGGCGTCTAATTGTTCTTTCGATGGGTTGATGATGAATTGTCCGTCTACACGTCCTACTCTTACTTCAGAGATAGAGTTATAGAACGGGATGTCTGATACAGCTAGGGCAGCAGAAGCTGCTAAACCTGCTAATGCGTCAGGCATAACATTTTCGTCATGAGACATTAATTGAATCATCACTTGTGTTTCCGCGTGATAGTCATCTGGGAACAAAGGACGTAAACAACGGTCAACTAGACGCATTGTCAACACCTCTTGGTCACTTGGACGAGCCTCGCGTTTGAAAAAGCCCCCTGGAAAACGTCCAGCAGCAGCGAATTTTTCTCTGTAATCTACAGTTAAAGGAAGGAAATCAACCCCTGGATTTGCTGTTCTAGCAGAAACAGCTGTAGCTAAAAGCATACAGTCTCCCATGCGAACAACAACAGCCCCGTCGGCTTGTTTTGCTAATTTTCCCGTTTCGATTGAGATGCTACGTCCATCTCCTAAATCGATAATTTCTTTGGTTACCTTAGGAATCATAATAATTAATACTTTAGGGTTTCTGTCTCTCCGAAGAGAGACGTAAAATGTGTTGTGTGTGTTGTGTTGTGTGTTGTGTAGTATATGAAACCCAATGAAAAACCAGATCTAACTCTGCTAAAGGCAAAAAAACAAAAAGAGGCGCGCAGGCACCTCTTTCCTATATTGATTATTTTCTAATACCCAATACTTTAATGATCTCACGATATCTGTTAATCTCAGTTTTCTTTAAGTAGTCAAGAAGTCTTCTTCTTTTACCTACTAAAAGAACTAATGAACGCTCTGTGTTGTAATCTTTACGATTTCTTTTCAAGTGCTCAGTTAAGTGAGAGATTCTGTAAGTGAACAAAGCGATTTGTCCTTCTGCAGATCCTGTGTTTGCAGCTACACCTCCGTGTTGTTGGAAGATCTCAGCCTTTTTTTCTTTTGTTAAATACATGCCAATATTCTTTAATGATTTTTATGTACGAATTCTAGCTTTCTAAAATTCAATTGCAAAGGTAGTTTTATTTTTCAATTCTTCATCACCTTGCTTTATTTTTTTTCAAAAAAAATAATCAACTAACCATCAGAGACTTATACATAAAGAGTAGCTAAAGCTTGATTTAACTTTTCCAAGAAAAGCTGATCCTCTTGTGTAAAGGCATTCAGCGTATGGGAATCGATATCGATTTGTCCGATATTTTTTCCATTAACGAATAGCGGCACGACGATTTCTGATTTTACCGTCATACTACACGCAATATAGTTGTCCTGTGCTGTTACATCATCCACCAAAAAAGTCTGATTACTCACTGCAACTTGACCACAAATCCCCTTGCCGAACGGAATTACCGTATGATCTGTTGCTTCACCTGTATATGGACCTAAATGCAACAAACGCTGTTCGGCATCTGCAAAGTAAAATCCCACCCAATCATAATGAGTTACTTTGTTTGCTAATAAATCACAAATCGCTTGTAGTTTTTCTGTTATACTTGCTTCTCCAGCGATTAATTGCTTCGCTTCGGCTACTAATAAGGTGTATATCGTTTGCATATCTTTGTTTTTTACAAGGAATCAAAGGTACGATTTCTGTTATAGGCAATTTTTCTTTTTTCACTCTACTTCGTTGAACAAAAATCTTTTTACTTCATTGAAACCTAGCTTTTTTTCTTATTTTTGTTTCATGCTACCAAAAAGACTTGTCAGTATATTGTTTCTTATCATTTTCCTATTTTCAAACATAGGATGGTCGATGAGTGTGCATTATTGTCAAGGGGAAGCCCATTACAGTCCGCTGCGCTATGCACATGTCCACCAAGAAACGGGATGTACCATGGAAGCGGAAATGGAACAAGAAAAACAACAGGAAGAAAAAGCCTGTTGTTCTACCCAAGTTCCTGTTGAAAAAACAAGCAAAAAATTTGCAGATAAACCTTGCTGTCAGGATGAACTTATCAAGTCCAATCCTTCAGACCACCCTTTACAACAGGTTTATCCTCCTCATTTTGACTTTATTCTCCCTGATTATAGCTGGACGGAATATGCCCGTTATGAAGTTGATTTTCCTGCTCAACAGCAAGAAGTCTTGGCGTACTATATGGAGGCTAACGCCCCTCCACTCTATCAACTCTATTGTCGCTTCGTTTTTTACGCCTAAATATGTTTTACACTTTTGTTAGACCTGCTCTTTTATAGGTCAAACTAATGTTATGTATTACTATTTATTCGTAAAAAATGATAAAAAATTTAATTACTCTCACGGTATTTGCTGTGGGAACTTCACTCTATGCACAACAAACGATTACGGGACAAGTTGTAGATGAAACCCATACTCCTATTATTGGCGCTTCTGTATTTTACGCCAATCAATCTCTTGGAGTAGCCACCGATATGCAAGGAAAATTCACCTTGACGTATTTGGAAAACGAGCCTTTAACCATTTCGTATATTGGCTATAAAACTCAATTGATTCACCCACAAGTCGGGCAATCCTATCACCTTGTTTTGCAACCAGAAGAATCGTTGGATGAAGTCATCATCCAAACCAAACAGCGCAATACCACGCGTTCGATTAAGGGAACGACTAATAGCTTCACCATGAACAGCGGTGAATTACTCAAGGCTGCTTGTTGTAATATTTCAGAAGCTTTTGAGACCAACCCCTCTATTGACGTCAACTATACGGACGCCATCACCGGAACCAAACAAATCAAGATGTTGGGATTAACAAGTCCGTATATCTTAATTGCAGAGGAAAACATTCCTTCCGTTCGCGGTGCCTCTCAAATTTACGGCTTGACGTTTACTCCAGGTACTTGGGTAGAGAGCATTCAGGTAACCAAAGGAGCAGGAACGGTAATCAATGGATATGAAAGTATTTCAGGGCAATTGAATACGGAATTAATCAAACCCGCCACCGATCGACCTTTCTTTGTGAATCTATATGGTTCAACGGATGAACGCTTTGAGGCCAACGTACACGGAAATTATCATCTCAATGATAAATGGAGCTCTTCCTTATTTATTCATGGAAATGTACGAACAGGAGATCACGACAAGAACCACGATGGTTTCCTCGATATGCCTAAAGGAGAACAAATTAACGTGATGAACCGTTGGCAATACATCAACCCAGAAAAGGGAATCGTAAGCTTTATCACGGCTCGCTACATGAAAGATAATAAAGTAGCTGGACAAGTGGATTTCGACAAGAAGAAGGACAAGGGATCAACGGTACTTTGGGGATCGGAAATCAATACGGAAAAGGTGGACTTATCTACCAAGCTTGGCTATGTCTTCCCCGATATGCCTTTTCAAAGCGCAGGATTACAAGTGGCGTACAACTACCACAAACAAGATTCGTATTTTGGATTAAACTTATATGACATCAAGCAAAATAGCTTGTATTCTAACGTTGTTTTTAATTCAATTATCAATAATACGCTACACAAATTCACCACGGGAATTAGCTTTACCTTGGATCAATATACCGAACAGGTCTTTGTACCCGGTATTGATGGAAATTTTGATCGCATCGATAATGCTTTAGGGGTATTCTATGAATATACGTACGATAATACGACAGACTTCAGTATCGTAGCGGGTATGCGCGTGGATTATCACAACCGTATGGGAGTGTTTGCTACTCCGCGTTTACATATGCGCTATAATCCATGGGAAAATAGTGTACTCCGTGCTTCTGTAGGTCGAGGAAAGCGCATCGCCAATATTTTTGCTGAGAATCAGATTTTCTTTGCTACGAATCGTCACTTCTACATTGAAGGAAACAACGGAAAAACGTACAACCTAGATCCTGAAATTGCTTGGAACTACGGGTTGAGCTTTACGCAAAACTTTCACTTCATCGGTCGAAAAGGAGAGGTAACGCTCGATTTTTATCGAACGGATTTTGAAAACCAAATTGTTGTAGATGCTGATTACCATGCGCATCAGCTGAATTTCTACAACTTGGATGGTAAATCGTATGCCAATAGTTTCCAATTGGAATTCAACTACAACTTGGCACGCAATCTGAATTTGCGTTCGGCTTATAAGTATTATGATATTGCCACAGATCAAAAAACGGGAAAATTTGAAAAAGCCTATCAACCCAAGCATCGTTTCTTTGCGAATTTGGAATTCACCACCAACGAGCAAGACAATGGCGCGCATTGGAAGTTTGACTTTACTTACAATTGGTTAGGCAAACAACGCCTTACTTCTACGGAACAATATGCGGAAAGTAACCAAAGAAAAACGTCATCTAATCCGTATTCTTTACTAAATTTCCAAGTGACCAAAGTATTCTCTCCGCGTTTTGAATTCTATCTAGGAGGAGAAAATATTGGAAACTACAAACAACGCAATCCTATTATCAGCGCAAATAATCCTTTTGATGCGGATTTTGATACTTCTATGGTATATGCTCCCATTACTGGATCAATGTACTATGCAGGGTTGCGCTTTAAACTTGATTAATTAACTTAAACGAAATACAACATGAAAAAATTAATTGCAATCTTAAGTCTAATTCTTCTTACGGGTACAGCGGTATCAGCACAAGAAAAAGAACAAGCGAAACAAATTATTGAAGTAAAAGGTGTCTGTGAGATGTGTAAAAAGCGCATTGAAAAGGCAGCCTTAGATGTAAAAGGCGTTCGTTCTGCCGATTGGTCTATTGCCGATCAACAGCTAACGGTATACCTCAACCCGAAGAAAACAACAGGCAAAGAAGTACAAGAGGCCATTGCAAAAGCGGGTCATGATACGAAAACGGTAAAAGCAACGGATGAGGCCTATAACAACTTACACGGTTGTTGTAAGTACGAGAGATAAAAATAAAAAAGCACTAACTAGCGATTAGTGCTTTTTTTCAAACAACAATATGCTATTCTGTAGCCAAACTCACAAACTACAAAATATTCTTTTCTTTTTCATAGCATTTCTCCCTATTTTCTGTAAATGATCTTGATTAAGACACTAAAACATTATTTACTAGAAAATAAACAGAAATGTAATTTCTCTTTATAGCTGTATTTTATTACACTACAAATGTAGGATACTATGCATGCATAAAACATGACTTTTATCACTTTTTAGAAAAAAAGCAAAAAAAAGGGAACTTTAACATAAAAAAAGCACGTATGGGAGACATACGTGCTTTTTAATTTGCGTCCACGGAGGGGTTCGAACCCCCAACCCTCAGAGCCGAAATCTGATATTCTATCCAATTGAACTACGTGGACCAACCAAAAATTTTATTTTGTCAATAGGTTTTTTACTATTGTTGAAATCGTTTTACCATCAGCTTTTCCAGCCAATTCTTTCGAAGCTATTCCCATTACTTGTCCCATAGCAGCCATTCCTGCATGGTTGCCCTCCGCGATAATTTTAGCAATAATCGCCTCTACTTCTTCGTTGGACATTTGTTCAGGTAAAAATTGCTCGATAATAGCCACTTGAGCTAATTCTGGTTCTGCTAAATCATTTCTTCCTTGTTCAGTAAAAATAGTCGCGCTGTCTTTGCGTTGTTTGACTAATTTTTGTAAGATTTTGATTTCTTCCTCTTCACTAATTTCTTCCTTAGAACCAGACTGAGTTTGCGCTAATAACAATTCGGCCTTAACTGCTCTAAGTGCTTCTAAAGCGATACTATCTTTTGATTTCATGGCGCTTTTCATCGCATCCATAATACTTGCTTGTAAACTCATCTCTTTTTTATTTGGTTTTGCAAAGATATAAAAAAGAGGAGAAAACAAGACAAATTCGCCATTTTTACTTTCTATCTTCTCTACCTATTATTTCTATTTTTTTATTTTCATACCGTCAGCCACCTCAACCCTCGCTAGGCAAGCAACCTTTGCTACCTATACTTTGAATAAAAAAATAGAAGTTTTCCTTTTATTTAGTTACGGAAAAACGTTAAAATAATGAGAGAATTGAGCATATTCCAGAGAAAATTCTATTTTTACAGCCTATAACCTATTTTAGAAAACACTATTTACCCCTTCATCTAATGTTATCTACCATTGAACTAAAATCCGCTTATGGATTTGATGCTGGCATAGCCACCTATCTGACTGAAAACGATACGCTTTTTCAGCAACACAACGACGTCTATCAACTACTGTGGTTACAAAAGGGAAAAGTATCCGTCATTATGTCAACCACGAAAAAAGAACTGTCCGAGGGCGACTGTTTATTTCTAGGCAAGAATGAACTCTTTCGCTTAACGGCTAATGAGAGCTACTCGCTTGCTTATGTACAATTTACAGATAGCTTCTATTGTCGCACGGAAGTGGATCGTCATTTCTTAGATAAATGCGTTTTCTTTGACAACACCAAAGCCATCAATTCCATTACACTTAAACCGGAGCAGGTGACTTTTGCTCAATATTACTTTATTTCCCTACTCAAACTCAAGAATAAGACGTATAATAACCTCAACTATATGACCACGCATAATATTATAGAGCGTGTTTTGCTCTTTATTATGGCCTGTCACATTAATACATACGTAGAGTTTAATAGAGAAAAATTATCTCCTGCTCAATTAACGAAGATTATTAAATTCAATGCGTTGATTAAATCCCATATTCGCAAAGAACGCCATGTGCAGTTCTATGCGGACCAGATGAATATTACTGTTTCTAAACTCAATGAAATAAGTAAAGAAATTTACGGCACAACCCCTAAAAAGATTATTGCCAGTGCGGTTGTGAATGAAATCAAGTTGTTGTTAAAACATACTCCGATGACAATTAAAGAAATTGCGTATGAGCTCAACTTTGAAGATACAAGCAATTTTACGCGCTTTTTTGTGACTGCTACGGGATTGAGCCCTAAAGAATACCGCGATAATTTATAAATGTACTACCACTAAACATCCGCTTCTTGCGAATAGTAAAAATCAATATCAGCCATGAAATAGGATTTCATGGCTTTTTTATGCTTCATTCTATTGTTTCCTATTCGCAAAAAGAGCAGTTATTCCCAATACGAATTGACAACTTGCAGATTTATTTTTCATTTTAAGTGTTTTTTAGCTATTTCCTATAAAAATGACCATTCTTTCAAGAGAATTGACCTATAATGAGAAGCTGAGCTACTATACTTTTGTCCCATCAAAATAAGAGAAAAAAAACTTTAAAAAAATAATTCAAAAATGAAAACAACATTCAAATTAGCATTAGTAGCCGCTTTATCTTTCATCAGTGTAACTTCATTTGCTCAAGAAGGCAATAAAAAAAGTTCGGGGACTACTAACCTAAACGTTAATTTGTCAGACGTCTATGAGTTAAACGTAACCAATGCGTCAGTAACTATTCCAATGAATACCGTGGAGCAATTCCAACAAGGGAGTACATCAGGTGAATTAAAAAATCACTTAGAAGTAACTGCTACACAAAAATACGAAATTAAAGTTGTGGCAAGTAGCGACTTAAACAACAGTGGAGTAACGATTCCTGTGAACACAGTAGAAGTGCGTATCAAAGGAAACACCAACTTAGCAGAAGGAGCAGCACCTACTAACTTTACAGCGTCACACAATATTGCACAATTAGCTACTACAGAAAGTTCTCCATTAGTGACAACTTCTACAGGAACAGCGAAAATGGGGTATGCAGTAGAATATGCTATTCCAGCAAGTCAAACGGCAGCTTATACAGATAAAAAAGAAGGAACGTATACTACTACCGTAACGTACAATTTATACGCACTATAATACAAAATACAATTTTTCCTTTTAATCTACTGTCGCGCCATACGTGCAACAGTAGATTTTTTTTATCATCGAACACTATACAAAAGACAACGTTTGCTTTTCTTTATAAATTGAGAAGTTCAGCTTCTATCTGGCTTCAAACCCACTAAAAATGTCATATTTTACTTAATTTATCCATTTTTTATTGGTAAATTTAACCTAGATAATTTGATGAAATGCGAAAATTACTAGCCCCTTTATTTCTGTTATTTAGTTTTGTCCTATTTGCACAAACTTCTGCTCAAAGTAACTTACACGTCGTGTTAAAGCCTATTCAATCGATTAAAATTAACGATCAGCAACAACACGTCAATTTGTCTTTTGAAACCGTGGAAGACTATACCAAAGGTAAGATTAGTGATCAAGCCGATCACATCGAAATTATGAGTAGTGGCACCTACGAAGTACGCGTAGTGGCCAATTCACCCCTCCAACATGATGCAGACGAAATTCGATTAGACCATATTGGATTAAATCCTAGCTTAGGAAGGATTGGTGAATTTAGAGATAACATTTCACTCCTTCCCGTTTCTCTTTCTTTAAAAGAAAAAAACATGATTCAATCCCATTTTGGGGATGTCAAACGCACGTTTAATGTGTCGTATAAAATGAATGCCTCCGAAGAATTATTAAACAAACCTGTAGGTACTTATAGTACGGTAATCACCTATACTATTTTATCTTTGTAATTTGAAACGTGTACATCAAATCACTTATCACCCTTTTACTATTTCTAACTACTGCTTCTCTTTTCGCACAAATAGGTTCGACAAGAGCCAAAATTGTATTGAATTTTAGAGAACAGCAATCCTTGGTAATTAACCATCCTTCAGTTGACTTAAATCTCAATATAGGTGCTGGTTATGTCAAAGGAGTCGAGACAGGAGTTTTAAAAAATCACTTAATGATTCAATGCTCCACCCCTTATGAATTAACCGTGCGCTCTATTAATGCGTATTTTCAGTACGAAAATACACTTTCTGCCCTGCCCGTTTCCATTATTCAAATTAAACCGAGTATTACAGGCTCTACGGCAGTTGACTTTCCGCTTCAAATGCAAACGGTAGATTTAACGGTGAATCCGCAACTCCTCCTACAATCGAAGAATGCTGGAAATAGCCAACAACTCGATGTCAATTACACCATTCCTGTACAACATATTGGTCATACTTTAAATCAAAAAGCAGGAACCTATCAAACCACAATTGTTTATACCTTAGTACCACACTAATTTAATTGCAGTATATCTAATGAGACAAACACTTTCATTCTTTTTTTTACTTTATTCCATTTTTTCTTTTTCCCAAGCGGGACTCTCTATTTCTCCAGGAAAAATGTACTTCCGAAATGAAGCAGGAACCGTTGCCACGCAAAAAGTACGCATCGCCAATCCCAACGACAAAGCCGTTGAAGTGGGGGTATCTTTAGGTGATTGGAATTACGATGAAAAAGGAAGCAATCACATTGGCGAGATGAATACCTTATCCAATTCAGCCGCTGCTTGGGTTCAAGTGTTACCGAATTCGTACTTTGTGATTGAACCCAATGAGATTAAAGAAGTAGATCTAATTTTAAATGTTCCCTCAAACTTAGCTCCAGATGTACCCGTGCATACGGCTATGGTATTTTTTACCCAACTCAATCCAGGAAATGCAGTCGATGAAAATGGAGCTGCTATTAAAGTGACAGTGCGCATGGGCTTAAAAGTATATCATGCACTACCAAATAATACAGAAGCAGTGGATATCGTCAATATTGAACCAAGTAAAACGGAAGAAGGGCATCGTGCCATTGACGTTTCTTTTGAAAATACAGGTCGTTTATGGAGTGATGGAAAAATCACAGCTACAATTTTTGATCAACAAACAGGGGCAAAACACCCGCTGAATACCCTTGATTTTTACAGCTTACCTCAAGATAGTAGAAAGCAATCGTTTGCTTTACCCCAAAATTTAGCTGCAGGAACCTACACCTTCATTGTTCAACTAACCTATGGCAAAGACAATACCGTCAAAATTGCCGAACTTGAGTTTTCTCTATGAGTTTTCCTGTAAAAATACTGCTCCTTTTTGCCATCCTTTTTGGAAGTCAAAGTTCATATGCTCAATACGATTTAAATGTATATGACGGTGGACAACTCCAACTCAATTCCTATGCGGATATGAAGGTGGGAAAAACCGAAGAACGTCAAATTTCGGTTCAATTCAGAAGAAATTTCGGTATTCAAGCACCAGCTAAATGGAAGATTACGGTGCGTTTGCTTGATGATTATAGAGCAGATAATTACAGTGTTCCCGCAGAAAACTCAAGTATAAGCATCAATAGACAAAGTGGAAATTTCAACCAACTTTCGTTCAGTAGTATGGGTCGAAATTTACCCTTGAGTAAATTTCAGGAAAGTTCCATTGTTGAAAGTACAACGGTTTTGCCTGAAGGGAACTATTATACCTTGTCTTTCGATTTGACTTTGAGAGGAGGTCCTGAATTATTAACCATTCCCAATGGCATATACCGCAGTACGTATGAGTTTTCTCTTTATGATACCTCATCAGGAAGAGATGTACTCTTAGCGCGTAAAACTTCAGCCCCTGGCGTAGCTCGATTTCAGATTAACTACATTGGTAATCACGGAGATCAACTTGCTGAACTGCGTAATGGTGCCAACGAATTTGTGTTCAATTTTGATTCTCCTGATGACATCGCCAAAGGAAAGAAAATCAACATTACAAATGCACTCTATATCCGAAGTTATCAAGGACATCAGGTATTAGTTAAAACAGCGGATCCCTTACTGTACAATGCAACGATGACACACAGTATCCCCGTTTCAGTTTTAAAATTAAAAGCCACATTGAACCAGATCGAAGGGGGAAATGCGGGAGATGTTACTTTATTCGGTCCTATCTCCTTATCTGCCCAGGAGCAACCTATTGCTTCTTTTCCGAGATGGAGTCAATCCATGTCATATAACCTTGAACTAAGCATTCCACCCAATACCCGCGAATTGCAACAAGCAACGGGTAGATATGAAACTTACCTTTACTTTATAATTGTTCCGAATTAATGATTAGAAAGTGTTTTGTCTTTTTTTTTCTATTCCTGTTTTCTTCTTCTGCTCTTTGGGCGCAGGGGGCTTCCTTGTTTTTGAAGTTCACCACAGCAACCACACAAGTAGATGATCTAGGACAGGTTGCTCCGACATTGGAAATAGCCAACTTAGGGCAAACAGAGTGGACAGGACAACTACAATTGGAAAGTAGCACGACAAGCATTCGCCTTTCTACTGCCAAGACTAAAGCTTTGCATTTACAACCTGGGCAACGAGTATTTGTTCCCATTCTCGCACAAGTGGATCAAAGCAGTGCACTAGCAGGAGATTTATTTCTTAAAGCACAATTAATTCCTCAAAGTGGCCCCACAATTCCAGGGGTAGAACATCCTGTGTTGATTCAAAAAAATCGTAGAATTCTATTGATTAACCCTGAACCACAGGTGCAGTTTCGTCAAGTAGGTGATAGTATAATTCTTCGAGCTATTGTACAAAACCGAGGAAATACCACAGAAAAAGTACACTATATTGCGACCTTACCCAATCAGTTGGATAAAGCGCGTACAATCCCGTTGGAATTTTCAATTCGCCCTCAGCAAGATACGCTGTTAGTGCTCAAACAATTTATTAGCAAAGAAGCGTATAAACTAGAAGATTTTGAAATTAGCGCCACCTTGCTCTATGAAAATGGCGATTTTATTGGCCGTACGTTGTATACAGTCAGTTCCTTGAAGTCCAAACGACGTTATCAAGCCGAAAATCAAGCTTCGATCTATTACAGCCAAAACAATTCCATTGAACTCAACCGCGTGATGGGAAAAAATGTGCAAGGAGCCACACAATTAGTTGGTAGTGGAACAATCCGATTCACTGAAAACACTCAACTAGGCCTTACTGGAGATTTAATTCATTGGGACAAGGAGAATAAGTTGAATTTACGTCATTTCTTAGCGGATTTTCAAACCAAAAACGTACAGATTCAAGCGGGAAACCTCTTTCAATCAGGAGAATTTTCACTCCAGGGACGCGGAATTCAAACGCGCATTAAACTAGCGGATTCCCTTTATGTACAAACGGGATATATTGATAAGACCTATCTGATTAGCGATCCCAATGATCGTTCAATGGGTTATAATACTTGGGTTGATTTTCAGTCCCAAAAGCACACGTGGAAACAAGCACAGCTGTACTATGATGTCGATCATCGTTATGATGAAAAAAAGATCTTGCAGTACAATTCCTTTAGGCTGTGGAACAAACCTTCCTTTCAACTAGATGTCAATCCTGGAGGATCCATTCTTCAGGCCCAAGGTGACAATCAAATAGGGGCGTTTTTAGGACTTACAGCTTATGCTACCTTAACCAAGTATCAAATTCAACATAATAGCTTCTATAGCAGTCCGTATTACGCAGGAGTTCGCCAAGGTGTCTCTCAAGTTGCAACAACTATACGAAGAAATCTCGGCAAGCACAGCTTGGGGTTGATTCAGCACTTTATCGATTACGCTCCGAAATACAGCTATACCAATTCAGCAAATGCCAAACAGCAATCCAACGCTATGGGCGTAAGTTACTCCTATCGCATGGATACGAGTTCTTGGGTTGTCAGTCCGCAATATGTACAAGAAAAGCGATACAACTACCAAACGGATGCCATGGAAAAACTCCATGCCCTTCGCTTGCACACTGCCTTTCATCAAAACAATTTTACCAAGGGGTTTGGCTACCACCTCTCTATCGACTTAGGCAGTTATATCACTCAAACGGAAATTCAAGAAAAATTACACTATCGTCTTAATTTAGGTGCGAATTATAAGAACTTTGATTTAGGTGTGAGCTATCAGTACAACTACAGTAACCTCAGCGAGCTTATCAATGCCTCCTATTATGATTGGCAGGTGCTTCAAACCTATACCAATTTGATGATTATGGGAAACTACAGACAGCGTTTTTTCAATAATCAATTGGGTGTAGTTTTAAGTGGGTATTACAACAATACCTCAACCAGTGGTGATTTTTGGCAGTTCAATACCCGAGTAGAATATAAACTCAAAAAGGACTTCGATCTTTATGTCAGTAATTACAACAATTATGGTGGATTTTCCCCTGCCAATCAAACCAATTACATTCAAGTTGGTGTAGTTAAGCAATTCACTCCGTATAAACTGTATGAAAAAACGCATCATTTGACTGTCAAAGTATATTATCAGGATGAGCATCAACAGGTATTACCGGCGAGCAATCGCATAGTCAGCATCAATCAAAAAGCATTTGTAACTGATGAAGAAGGAAATTTAATCTACAAAAAGGTACCAAGTGGGGCCTATACAGTCCAAGTGCAAAACGATCAGCACTGGTTTGCCCATGCGGTCAAACTAACGTTAGATTCCAATCTGACCCAAGTCATTTATCTTACACAAACCACGACGTTGGCAGGATCGATTACTTATGAATATAGTGCACATGCTGTAGCGCTAAACAGAAGTTTAGGTGGTCAACGTATTGTTGCTCAGAACAGCGCTGGAGAGCAATTCACTACCTATACTTCCGATGAGGGTCGCTATACCTTGTATGTACCCAAAGGAGAGTATACCGTGACCGTATATCCTAACCAACCCAATCAAGTTGACGTTGTACAAAATGCTATTTCCATCCATACCACGATCCATCAAAATCAGACGGTGGATTTCGTTCTACAAGTCAAATCCAAAGACGTAGAAGTGAAGAAGTTTAAGGCCATTAGCTTTTAGCATCCCCATACTATCCAAGAAGAAGAGAGGGATTGATTATTCCATGCCTTAATCCATCGCTTTACAACTAAAGCGGTGACTTTCCTTGACTTTATCCACAGCAATCCAAGCATCATCTGCGATGACTTTAATTTTATAGGTAATCAGGTTATCTCCTCTGCAGGGTTCTTCCGTTTTGGATACTAGCTCTACCCCTCGACTTTCATCGGGTTTAAATACATAGGAAGTCACCTGTACCTGTTGTTTATTGACTACCCGTTCTTTCTTTACATACATCAAACTCAGAATTTGATTCGGTTCCACTAACGTTGGATAGTTGAAGCCATACAAATCACGCGAATAGTTCACGCGATAACACGCTTGTGAAGTTCCATTATAGCGTAGCGTTAGCCCCATCCCATCCCCTCGATTTACGAAAAAAGGCAGGATGCGATCTTTCCACAGATAGACCTGATACAAATACCCCCATTCCGTTTCTTGTTTAGGGTCGGCGTATTCCACAATAATAAATTCCCTTCCCTTGGTTGCATCTGCCCAAGGCGTATGCTGATAATTCGCTGTATTAAAATCACCTGAAACTATTTTTTCTCCAAAGGTAACTGGTGTCCGATCTGTCACCGTATAAGGTTCTGTAAACTCCAATTTCCTCAATACCTCATCGGCGGTGTATTTGGATTTCACAAGTATTGGACTCAACTTCGAACAAGAAACTAGTGTGAGTAGTACACAAAAAAATAAAGGGTAAAATTTGTTCATTGTCTATATTTAGATGAAAAATAATAAACAACAAGGTACCGAAAATCAAGACGTTAGAAAAATAAATTACTAAACATAATCAAACAAAAAGCTTTATTTATTACATATTTCGTAAAAATATTTGATTAAAGCATCTAATTTAACATGCAAATCGCACTAAAACCCGCTATTAGCTCCGTATCAAGTCAGGTTATTATAAGTTCCAAACATAATAAAAAGAAAAAACAGCAGTAAACGTACGCTTACTGCTGTTTTTTAAATTATAAGTACGGCCTAAAAGGCTCTTCCTTAGTCTACGTTATCGTGTAAAAACGAATTGTTTGATCTCAATTTTGGATCGTTATTTCCGTCCACACCAAATGAGATTCTCGATTTATTGCTCTCGTCGTTTACCTCGTCTAAATCAACGCCTAAACGCTTATAAGCAGGCTCTTTTTCCAAGTCGGTATAATGAGCTGTTGAATTGTTGAATTTGTAGTTGAAGTCTTTCATTTTTCTTCTGCGCTCTGCAGCTCTACTTCTCAACGTGAATTCTTCAATACTCATTTCTGTCGGATTCATCTCATCGTAATCATCTGTCGATGCTTCTACTTCTACTTTATTCACTACAGGAGCTCCTTCAGAACGAACAGAAAATTTAAATTCTTCTGCGATTTCTTCTTGGTGATTTGCGACAGGTTTAGCTAAGGCTAACTCTTCCTCTTTGTCCATGTAGTCTTCTAGAGAAAAGCGAATCACTTCTTCTTTTTTCGCAGAGGCTTGTGTCACGGCTTCGTTTGCATGTTTCACTACTTCTGCAGCTGTCACTTCCATTTCTGCCAATTCTTCATCAAAATGGTACACAATCGGCGCAGCTACTTCTTGTTTCTTAGGTGTTACAATCACAAACTCTGGATCAATCACTTGAATATCACGGATGTCTTTTTGTTTAGAAGCCATCGGATCATTCTGGTTGTGTTCCTGTGTTTTTTCCTCTGCTTTTGGTGTTACAATTTCAAAGAATACATCTAAATTAGACGCATCTGTATTTCTCCTTTCAAACACTACTTCTTCTACTTCTCCTGTTGGTGAAGGAGGAGTTGTTGATCCTCCGAAATCATCGTCATCTCCTTCTTCGTAATCATCCTCTAAGGTAAACACGGTACGCGTTGGTATCTCATTATTCACCTCTTCTTTTTCTTCTTCAAGCTCGGTTGCTTCTGGAGTAGAAACACGTAGCGGTTGATCAGGAGTTGTAAAACCATAAGACGATACAGTTGCCGTTTGCGTTAAATCGCGCACTACTTTTTGCTCTTCTTCTAAAGTGTGAATAATTACTTTTGGTTCCGATGAGTTGACAATGCTCTTTTGTTGCTCGTAGTTAAAACCCGTTGCAATAATAGTCACAGAGATTGCTTCACCTAGTGATTCATCTTCCCCAACCCCCATAATGATATTTGCATTATGACCAGCTTCAGTTTGGATGTGATCGTTGATTTCACCGATTTCATCGATGGTAATTTCATTGGTACCCGAAACGATTAATAACAATACGTTTTTCGCACCTGAAATTTTATTGTCGTTAAGCAAGGGAGAATCTAACGCATCAATAATCGCATCTTTCGCTCTATTGTCTCCAGAAGCTGTTCCAGATCCCATAATAGCGGTACCACTATCAGACAATACTGTTTTCGCATCTTTCAAGTCAATATTCTGCGTATAATGGTGCGTAATAACTTCAGCGATACCACGGGCAGCAGTTGATAATACCTCATCTGCTTTGGAGAAGCCAGCCTTAAAGCCTAAGTTTCCATATACTTCACGTAATTTATTGTTGTTAATTACGATTAGAGAATCCACTTGTTTTCTCAATCGATCAACTCCTTTTAACGCTTGTTCTTGACGTACTTTCCCTTCAAATTGGAAAGGAATCGTTACAATACCAACGGTTAAAATATCTCTTTCTTTTGATAGTTGTGCAATGACAGGAGCAGCACCTGTTCCTGTACCTCCACCCATACCTGCGGTGATGAACACCATTTTGGTATTGGTATCAAGCATTTTCTCAATTTCTTCTATACTCTCTAAAGCAGATTGCTGTCCCACTTCTGGGTTCGCTCCAGCTCCTAATCCTTCAGTTAGGTTAACCCCTAGTTGGATTTTATTGGGTACTGAGCTATTTTCTAAGGCTTGTGAATCCGTATTACAAACGATAAAATCCACGCCTTTAATTCCCTGCTTAAACATGTGATTGATTGCGTTACTACCTCCGCCACCTACACCAATTACTTTGATAACGTTTGATTGGTTCTTAGGCATATCAAACTTTATTCCTCCGAAATCTGTATTCTCCATATACGTATCGTTTTATTATTCTTGCTTTTCAATAAATTCTTTAATTTTTCTAAAAAAGTTCCCGATGAAACTACTTTCGAAGCGATCAGCCGTACTTGGTTGGACTTCTCTTTGCTCTTCCATGGGTGGTGAGGTTGGTTCAACACGTGGTTGACTTTGACGCTCTACCGGCTCTTTTGAAGTGTTTATCGCTTCTTCTGCTACAGTGGAAGGATAAACGACCTTTCTTTCTTCTGGCTTAGATTCGGTTCTCGTTTCAACCGCTTTGAGTTCTTCTACTGAAACGGCTCCTTTTTTACGGTGCTTCTCGCTTTCCATAACCAATCCAACTCCCGTTGCATATAATGGACTTGAAACTTCTAAACTTGAATCTCCAGCTAAATGCTCATTTGGATATCCTATACGGGTATCAATACCTGTAATATATTCTACTAATTGTTTGATGTGTTTCAGCTCGGATCCTCCCCCTGTCAATACAATTCCTGCGATTAATTTTTTTTGTGGATTTTCATATCCGTAACTCTTAATCTCTGAAAAGACCAATTGTACAATTTCTTCTACACGTGCATTTATAATCTTAGAAAGATTTTTTAAAGAAATTTCTTTGGGCTCTTTTCCTCTTAACCCGGGAATGGATACAATTTCATTATCCTTATTTTCACCTGGCCAAGCGGAACCAAATTTCACTTTTAGAATCTCTGCCTGACGTTCAATAATTGAGCATCCTTCTTTGATATCTTCTGTAATCACGTTTCCTCCAAAAGGAACAACAGCGGTATGACGAATAATTCCATCTTTAAAGATGGCTAAATCTGTGGTACCTCCTCCGATATCAATCAAAGCAACTCCTGCTTCTTTTTCTTCTTGGCTTAATACAGCCTCGGCAGAAGCGAGTGGTTCTAACGTAATCCCAGCTAGTTCTAGTCCTGCATCTTTGATACAACGACCTGCGTTTTTTATCAAAGCGGCCTGACCCACTACGACATGAAACGTCGCTTCTAGACGACTCCCATACATTCCCACCGGTTCTTTAATTCCCGGTTCCCCATCAATTTTAAACTCCTGTGGTAAAACATGAATAATTTCTTCTCCTGGTAGCATACTCAATTTTTGCACCTGATTAATCAATTGTTCAATGTCTTTGTCTCCGATTACCTCATCTGGGTTGGGACGACTAATATAATCACTGTGTTGGATACTTCTGATGTGTTGACCAGCAATCCCTACTACAACATTTTTAATCTTGTAACCCGCTTGCGTTTCAGCATCTGCCACCGCATGTTGAATCGATTGAATGGTTTGTGTAATATTATTTACCACTCCTCTTTTCACACCCAAACTCTTCGCTTTTCCCAATCCTAAGATCTCGAGCTTTCCATATTCATTTTTCTTTCCAATCATTGCAACAATCTTCGTTGTTCCAATGTCTAAACCAACAGCTATATTTTCTTTTTCCATACTCAATTTTATTTTGAACACACCACTTGTTGGGTAAATTTCAGATTGATCTTTTTATAACTATCTATTTCAATATTCTCATTCATTGCATATTGCATAAAAGCTTTATAGTTCTTCAGTTTACGCTCCATTTCATTAAAACTTCCGAATAGGATTTGAAACTTATTTACTCGGCTTTTCAAATAAATCACCTCATTGGGTTGAATGCTAATTCCCGTGATATCCCGTTTTAAAAAAGCATCAGCATTAATTACGTCTAGCATGCGTTTTAATTCACCTTGCATGTCGCTTTTAATGTTTCCTTCAACCAAAATCACGCGTTCTGCATAATTATCTGACAAGGGCATTCGACTGCCATTCTCATCTAAATAGTAGGATTCTCCTTCACCTACTACACGTCCAATCGCCTTTTTTTGATTGATTTCTACTTTTAAAAACCCATCAATTGTCACATAGACTTCCGCCTCTTTAATCAGCTCGTTTTGCATCACCCCTTTTTCCAAGGCATTCAAATCAACTGTTGTTCGATCTTGACCGCTTATGTTTCCACTTGTATTTGTTACAATATCTTTTACATCACTAGAGGTTACAAAATGTGTCTCTTCTCCTTTAAAAATAATATCTACGCCTTTTAAATTTCGATGTGTACTGCGCTCATTGCTGAAAGAATACAAAAACAAGACGGCTCCGAGCATCATCAAAATGCGCAAATCTGACCATTTTATTTTCTTCCACAATTTTTTCATTTTTTTATTTTTCTTCTAAAGCTATTTTTATGTCTTGCACCATTTCTCCGATATCCCCTGCTCCAATAGTCAGGATAATTTCAGCATCTGATGCTTTTAAATGTGTAATTAATTCTTCTTTGGGCACTAAGTGCTTCTGTTTAGAAGTTAGTTGTTCTAACAACTTACCCGATGTAATTCCTTCGATAGGCAATTCTCGAGCCGGATAAATATCCAACAAGATTACGTTGTCAAAGGTCGAAAGTGCAGCTGCGAATTCATCCATAAAATCTCTTGTTCTACTGTACAAGTGGGGTTGAAAAACAGCGACAATTTTCTTGTCTCCGTGCATCTCGTGTACCGCTTGACTAGCTGCTTTGATTTCGGTTGGATGATGGGCATAATCATCGATATAAATCAAATCTTCTCGTCTAATTTTGTACGAGAATCTTCGACGTACACCGCGGAAACTTTTCAATCCTTCCACCAATTTTTGCGTATCTACTCCATAGTCGCTCGCCATAGCAAAAGCCATTAAGGCATTGGATAAATTGTGTCTTCCTGGCAAACCAAAAACAACATTGTTAATCGTTTCAGTGGGTGTTACTAAATCAAACACATACCATCCATTTTCAACTTTGATGTCTTTTGCTTGATAGGTACACGAAGGTCCAAATCCCACGCGAATTCCCTCTAAGTCGACTACTTCTGTAACGAAGAGTTTATCTGCATCTGGTAGGCGATTCGCGAAATCTTGAAACGCAACTAACATTTCCTCTGCAGTTCCAAATATGTCCAAGTGATCTGCTTCTGTAGAAGTGATACAAGCGACATTAGGGAACAAACGCAAAAAAGAACGATCAAACTCATCTGCCTCTACTACTGTAATTGTTTTACCGCTTCCGATTAGATTCGTTTGGTAATTTTCTACCACGCCTCCTACAAATGCAGTAACATCTAATCCTGCCTGAAACAACAAATGTCCGAGGATACTTGTTGTCGTCGTTTTACCATGCGTTCCTGCTACGGCAAAGCAGTAGGTATCTTTCGTAATAATTCCCAACACTTCCGAACGTTTCTTAATTTCAAATTGATTCGCTTTGAAATAGTTCCATTCGCTGTGTTCTTGTGGAACGGCAGGTGTAACCACAACCAAGGTTGAAGCTACTTTTTTATACTTTGCGTGAATCAAATCTACGTTATCTTCGTAGTGAATCTCAATTCCTGCGGCTTCTAATTCTTGTGTTAATTGCGTGGATACTTTATCATATCCCGCAACTTCTTTTCCAATGAACTTAAAATAACGAGCCAAGGCACTCATACCGATGCCTCCTATTCCAATAAAATATACGCTCTTAATGCTATTTATATCCATTTCTTACTTCTTCATTAATTCTACGATCTGATCTACTATATCTTTTGTGGCGCGGGGCAATGCTAATTTCTTAAAATTTTGTCCCAACTCCTTTTGTTTTTCTGTGTTGTTCAACAAGTCTTTAAAAGTTTCAACAAACTGTTCATTCAACTCGCTTTCTTTAATCAACAATGCGGCCGCTTGTTCCACGATACTTTTTGCATTTTTGGTTTGATGATCTTCTGCTACATTCGGTGATGGAATAAAAATCACTGCTTTCCCCACTAATGCAAGCTCCGATACGGATGAGGCTCCTGCACGAGAGATAATCGTATCTGCTGCGGCATAAGCCAAATCCATGCGATCCAAAAAAGCGCGAACTTTAACGGTTGCCGATTCGTATTTTTTATACTCTTCGTAGTAGAACTTTCCACATTGCCAGATCAACTGTATTCCCATTTCTTCAAATAAAGGCAGTTGCTGCTCAATGAGCTGGTTGATTCTACGTGCACCTAAGCTTCCTCCAATGACTAAGAGCGTCTCTTTTGACTGATCCAACTCAAAATAAGCAATTGCTTCTTCTCTTTTGGTTGTCACATCAAGTAATCCTTGACGAACAGGATTACCTGTTTTGATGATTTTGTGCTTGGGAAAGAATTGCTCCAATCCGTCATAAGCCACACAAATTTTATCTACTTCTTTTCCCAACAATTTATTTGTAATGCCTGGAAATGAATTTTGTTCTTGCACAACCGTAGGAATTCCTTTTCCTGCCGCTACTTTCACTACTGCACCGCTAGCAAATCCTCCTGTTCCAATTACCACATCAGGTTGAAAAGCTTTGACAATCTTTCTAGATTTCTTCAAACTACTAAGCAATTTAAAGGGAAACAGTAAATTGTCTAGAGTCAATTTGCGTTGAATTCCTGAAATCCACAATCCTTCAATGGGATAACCTGCTTCTGGCACGCGTTGCATTTCCATTTTTCCTTCTGCACCTACAAAGAGAATCTCAGCATCAGGGAATCTCACCTTCAATTCATCAGCGATTGCCAACGCAGGAAAAATATGTCCTCCTGTTCCTCCTCCACTTACAATAAACTTGGGTTTACGTTCCATTTGCTATGCTTCTTCTAGGTTATTTTTTTCTATTCTTTCCAGATGAAGATCGTGTAACATTTCTTGCTCCAACGCTTCTTCTTCTTTTCTTTTTTGTTCTTCAGCTTGTATTTCCGCTTCTTTCTTGGTTACACTAAGGATTACTGCAATGGCAAAACACGTCATCCAAATAGCAGTACCTCCACTACTCACTAGGGGCAACGCTTGTCCGGTAGTGGGTAAAAGCGAAACCGCTACTCCCATATTTATTAGTGCTTGGAAAATGAGATAAAATCCCAATCCAGCAACTAATAATTTACCAAAGAGCGTGGGTGCTTTATGTACCGCAATCAAAAAGCGATAAAACAGTAGGAGATAAATTCCTAGGATGGTAAACCCTCCAAATAATCCCCATTCCTCAACAATAATAGCGAAGATAAAATCCGAAGAGGATTGTGGCAAAAAGTTTTTCAATACACTTTTACCGGGTCCTACTCCAAACACCCCACCATTGGCGATTGCCATTTTTGCATTTTCCACTTGATACAAATCGCGCGTTCCATCATCGGGGCCAGTGAAGCGGTCAATACGGCTAATCCAAGTATCCACTCGATTGGGGAAAGCTCCTGGAAAAGCTTTGGCTACTAGCACGAATAACAGCATACCACAGGCGCCAATTCCGATGATTGTCAACAAATATTTAAAAGGATATTTTCCAATAAATACTAAGACGCATACCATACAAAAGATTAAGGCTGCCGTAGAGAAGTTGGCGGGTAAAATCAATCCGATGATGACGAGTACGGGAACCCATAGCTGCCAAAAGGACGATTTAAATGATACCACTTCATCTTTAATACCTGTTAAGTATTGAGCCACATACATCAGCAAAATAATTGCTGCAGTCGAAGACGGTTGAAACTGCCCAAGCAAGGGAATTTTCAACCAACGACTCGCATTAGCTCCTCCAATTGTATTCCCCTTTAACAAGGTATACAGTAGAATCAATGCGATAATGGGCATACCGATAATGGCAATTTTACGAAAGAGTGCATAATCTCTTTTGTGAAAATACCACATGATGCAAATTCCAATAAATAAATGAACGAAATGTCGAAACAAGTAATCAGTTGTTGCCTTTCCTGTTCCGATGGTATAAACTAGATTCGTACTTGCACTATAAACGGGTAAAAAAGAAAGCATGGCCAATAAAATTGCTAATGCCCATATAATCTTATCTCCGTGTAATAATGAAAGTAATTGTTTCATCATCTCCCTCTACTTTATCTATTATTATAATTTCAGTACTTCTTCTTTAAACTGTCTTCCTCTATCTTCATAGCTAGTAAACAAATCAAAACTTGCACAAGCGGGTGATAGTAAAACCGTGTCTCCCCCTTCAGTTAGTTCTTTTGCTTTTCTAACAGCCTCCTGCATAGATTGTACTTCTACTAAGTCATCCACCACTTTCTCATAAGCTGCTTTTATTTTTTGGTTATCAATACCCAAACAAATAATAGCTTTTACCTTTTCGCGTACAAGTGGCATCAACTCATCATAATCATTTCCTTTATCCACGCCTCCAACAATCCAAACCGTTGGGGTTTTCATGCTATCTAAAGCAAAGAAGGTAGCGTTGACATTGGTTGCTTTTGAATCGTTAATATATTGAACGTTTTCTACTTTCAGCACTTTTTCTAAACGATGTTCCACGCCCTGAAAGTCCGATAAACTTTCGCGTATTACATTTTTTCGAATTCGCTTTAACTGTGCTATTGTTGTTGCTGCCATAACATTTTTTAAGTTGTGCATCCCTTCGAGAGCCACTTCCTTAATAGGTAATACAAATTTTTCATCACTCATATTCACTATAATTTTATCATCTTCCACATAGGCTCCTTCTTCTAGTTTATGTTGAATAGAAAAAGGCAACTGATGTGCTTTTACCTCATGTTCGCTCAACCATTTCTGAATTTCCACATCATCATAATCATAAATCAGGTAATCTTCTTCGGTCTGATTCATGGTAATTCGAAACTTTGAAGCGATATAATTTTCATATTTATAGTCATATCGATTCAAATGATCGGGACTAATATTAGTGATTACTGCAATATGGGGTCGATAGGTTTCGATGCCATCTAGCTGAAAACTACTTAACTCCAACACATAACATTTTGCAGGATCCACCTTCACTTGCTCCGCATAACTTTGACCAATATTTCCACCTAGGCCGACATCTAATCCTCCACGGTGTAAAACATGATACGTTAACATCGTAGTTGTCGTTTTTCCATTACTTCCTGTAATAGCTACCGACAACGCGTCATTAAAAGGATAAGCAAACTCGATTTCCGAGATTACTTTGATTCCCTTCGCCACAATTTTTTGTACGATTGGGGCCTTATCTGGTATTCCAGGACTTTTTACAACCACATCTGCATCGAGTATCTTTGCTTCTGTATGTTGCTGTTGTTCCCAATCTATTTCATGATCTATAAGAACTTTTTTATATTTTTCTTGGATAACTCCATAATCGGATACGAAAACGTCATATCCTTTTTCCACTGCTAACAAAGCAGTTCCAACTCCACTTTCTCCTCCACCTAAAATAACCACTCTCATGTCTTATCTCAGTTTTAAAGAAATCACACAGAACACTCCTAATAAAATCGCTATAATCCAAAAGCGAGTCACGATTTTACTTTCGTGATAGCCTTTCTTTTGGAAATGGTGATGCAAAGGCGCCATTAAAAATATTCGCTTTCCTTCTCCAAATTTATTCTTGGTGTATTTGAAATAACTCACTTGTAAAACCACTGATAGCGTTTCCGCAAAAAACACCGCACATAGCACCGGAATCAATAATTCCTTGCGCACTGCGATAGCCAATACGGCGATAATTCCCCCTATAGTTAAACTTCCTGTATCGCCCATAAAAACTTGAGCAGGAAATGTATTATACCACAAAAATCCAATCAAGGCTCCAATAAAAGCGGAGACAAAGACCGTCATTTCCCCTGAATTAGGGATGTACATAATATCCAGGTAATTGGCAAAAATGACGTTCCCTGATATAAAGGCAAATATCCCCAATACAAAGGTGGATATGGCCGATGTACCCGCAGCTAATCCGTCAATTCCATCCGTTAAATTCGCTCCATTTGACACTGCTGTTACAATAAAAATCACAATTGGAATAAAAATCAACCAAGCATAATCTTGCGCACCTTCTCCCATCCAGCTAATTAACATGCTGTAGTCAAACTCATTATTTTTAAAGAACGGAATGGTTGTTGCAGTTGATTTAACGTCGTACTGACTCACAGCTACCTCGCTTAACATATGTTTGGCTGGCACTTCACGCACAGTTACCGCAGGGCTGAAATACAGAACTGATCCTACAATCAATCCTAAGCCGACTTGTCCTACAACTTTAAATCTTCCTTTTAATCCTTCTTTATCTTTTTTAAATACTTTTATATAGTCATCTAAGAACCCAATCACACCCATCCAAATGGTCGTTAGAATAAGGAGTAATACGTAGATATTATCTAATTTCGCAAACAGTAATACGGGGATTAGTGTCGCAATAATAATGATGACACCTCCCATGGTTGGCGTACCCGACTTTTCTTTTTGTCCTTCTAAACCTAGTTCACGAACCGTTTCTCCAATTTGCATTTTTCTCAAACGCGAGATAATTCGCTTTCCGTAAATAATAGAGATCAATAAAGAGAAAATCATCGCCATCCCTGAACGAAACGTAATATACTGGAACACACCTGCTCCAGGTATCTTGAAAAAATTCTCTAAGTATTGAAATACGTAATACAACATAACTGTTTTCCTTTTCTATCGTGCTAAAAACTCCTTTACTATTTCTAAGTCACTAAAATGACTTCTTACCCCTTTGATCTCTTGATACGTTTCATGCCCTTTACCAGCAATTAATATAATATCACCTGCATTGGCTTGTTGACAAGCTAACTTAATCGCCTGTTTTCGGTCTTCTACCACAATAGTTTTCATTTTATTTTGTGGTTCAACCCCTGCTTCTATATCTTCCAATATGGCTGCAGGTTCCTCAAATCGAGGGTTATCTGAGGTAAAGATGACTTTATTACTCAACTCAGACGCTATTTTCCCCATCTCTGGGCGTTTGGTTTTATCTCTATTTCCGCCACACCCTACAACAGTAATTAACTGTTCGTTGTTGGTGCGTATACTGTTAATCGTTGCAATTACATTGGCCAACGCATCAGGCGTATGTGCATAATCGACAATCGCCGTTACCTGGTTAGGGGAAACGATATATTCAAAACGACCTTCTACACTCGTCAATTTACTCAAGTGTACCAACGCTTCTTCTTGTGGAACACCTAAGGCTACTGTTGCACCAAATACCGCCAATAAATTCGAGGCATTGAACGCACCGATTAGCTGTACCCACAATTCCTGTTGATTGATTTTCATCAACATACCCGAGAATTGACTTTCTAAAATTTGTCCCTTATAATCAGCCATATTTTTCAAGGCATACGTTCGAACTTTAGCTTTGGTGTTTTGCACCATAATCGCTCCGTTCTTATCATCCGAATTAGTCAAGGCAAAGCTTGTTTTTCCCAACTGATCAAAGAACATTTTTTTTGCATCGCGATAAGCAGCAAAAGTCTTGTGGTAGTCCAAATGGTCATGGGTTAAATTCGTAAAAATCCCACCTTCAAAATAAAGACCGAACGTACGATGTTGTACCACTCCATGCGAACTTACCTCCATAAAACAAAATTCACACCCCTCTTCTGCCATTTGATTCAAATACGCATTAATGGTAATGGAATCAGGTGTAGTATGTGAGGTATCATAAACTGTTTCACCAATGCGAATATTTACGGTTGACAACAACCCTACCTTATAACCTAAGCTCGTGAACATCTTGTACAACAAGGTCGCAATGGTTGTTTTTCCATTGGTTCCCGTTACCCCCACTAACTTCAAGTTACGTGATGGATTATCGTAGAAATTAGCGGCTATCACTGCTAAAGCCCTGTTACTGTCTTCGACAACTATATACACAATACCTTCCACTAAAACAGCGGGTAAAACTTGACATACGATAGCCGTTGCTCCCTTTTCAATCGCTTGCTCGATATACGCATGTCCATCCATTACTTCGCCAACGATAGCAATAAATAGCGTATTGAGTGCTACTTGACGGGAGTCAAAAGTCAAATGGTCTATTGTTGCATCTGTTGATCCAACAATAGACTGTATCTCTACTTTGTATAATATGTCTTTTATCTTTTTCACGATAGTTCTAAAACTACTTTTTGATTTTTATCTATTTTTTGTCCGGCTATGATGGACTGCGTTTTGACTTTTCCTACGCCTTTGACTTGAACTTTGAGTCCCATGTTTTCCAACAAAGGCAAAGCATCCATGACTTGCATTCCTCTAACATCAGGCATCAAGGTCTCTCCTACTTGATTTTGTACCAAGAACGATTGATAGCTCTCTTCAATACTCGAAGGCACCTCATCGGAGTCGCGCATTTCTTTGGTCGTTGGCACATCTGTGTAAATCTTCTGCGCAATGCGTTTAAACACTGGCCCTGCTACATCTGCTCCATAATAACTCTTGGATCGATCGGGTTTGTGAATCACGACGATACACGAATATTTTGGGGCATCTGCTGGAAAATATCCTGCAAAAGAAGACGAATAGTACATATCCGAACCATATCCTTTTCCTTTGCCATAATTTACCTGGGCGGTTCCCGTTTTTCCTGCCATTGAAAAATTCGGTGAGTACAGTTTTCGACCCGTTCCCTTTTTTACCGTATTTTCCAAAATTGCTCTTGCTTGATGAATCACATCTGGTGAGGCTATTTGCGGGTTCAACACCACTTTATCAAACTTCTGTATCGTTTGGTCAAATTCTTTGATTTCCGATACAAAATAAGGCTTCACCATTTCTCCATCATTTGCTACTGCATTATATAAGGTCAAGGTTTGCAAAGGCGTTACTGATAATCCATAACCAAAAGCCATCCAAGGCAAAGCCAAACCACTCCATCCTTTTTGTCCCGGTTTTGGAATATAAGGTGTCGCTTCTCCTTTAATTTTTAATCCCAGCGGTTTATCCATCCACAATGTGCTCAAATAATCGGTAAACACTTTAGGATCGTTTTTAAATGCTTCATCTACCGCTTGTGTAATTACAGTATTTGATGAAACCTCTATCCCTCTTGCTAGTGAAATCTTGCCGTATCCTCCGCGTTTCGAATCGCGTACTCTTGCATTGTAAAAACGAACCATTCCTTCATTTGTATCGTAAATACGAGCCGTATCAATTTGCTTCTTTTCTAACAAGGCTAAAAGTGAAGCTAATTTAAACGTAGAGCCTGGTTCATGTTTTTCACCTACGGCATAGTTTACAGTTTCATAGTACCCCCCTGTTTTCTCATCACGACCTAGATTTGAAATCGCGCGAATGGCTCCTGTTTTGGTTTCCATTACAATTACACAACCGTGATCGGCACTGTATTTCTCTAGCGATTGTAACAAGGCATGATGGGCAATATCTTGAATATATACATCAATGGTTGAGATAATATCTTTTCCATCAATGGGTTCAATTTCATTCTCGTCATTAATCGGCTTCCATTGGTTTTTGGCTAAACTTTGCATCTTGCGCTTGCCGTCAAACCCACTGAGGTAATCCGTAAAAGCCCCTTCAATTCCCACTCGTCCGAATGTGCCATCTTCATTTTTTCGTTCATACCCAATGGTACGCTTGGCAATTCGTCCAATCGGATGTTGGCGAACCGTTTTTTGAGAAGAAATAAATCCTCCGCCATTTCCTCCTCTTTTAAAGAGTGGAAAATTTTTGATTCGCACATACTCCACATAGCTCAAATTTCGAGCAATGAGAATATAGCGACTTTTCGATGCTCGGCCCTTTCTCAACATATTTTCATAGTATGAGCTTGGTTTATGGAACATCACCGCTAGCGAATCAGCCAATGGTTTCACTTCTTTTTCAAAGTTTTCCTGTTTGGGTGCAACCCCGTCAAAACGTATTTCAAAGACCGGCACTGATGTGGCTAATAAGCTTCCATCAGCAGAATAAACATTTCCTCTATTAGCTTCTATTATTTCCTCTTTCACGCGGTTTTCGCTTCTTGCTTTTTGGCGAAGCTCACTTCCTTCTACTCCTTGAATTAATAGCAACCGATAAATTACCCCTCCTGCAAGCAACAATACTATCGCAGTGACGACATAAATATTGATGTAAATATTTTTGTTCCCTAGGGCCATAGCTTATTCCAAAATGTTTTATTTTTTCCTTCTGTCAACACCTTAATCTTTTGTGGCGGTGTTTCGGAAGGGTATATTCCTTCTTCTTCTAATTTTCGAGTTATAGTCGACTCCATCTTCAGCTCCATCAGCTCCGATCGCGTTGCGACAAACTCAGCACGAAGCATTTTTACCTCATGAGTTAATTTTCCAATTTTAAACACTTTCGATTCGTATCGTTGGGTGTTTCCAATTAGTATCATTCCTAACACAATCACATATATAATAAAGGCCCACGTTTTTGCGGAATTCTCATTAACGAGAATTTTTGCTTTTATTACATCTACTGGACTTGCTATTGTTTTTTTCATTTTTTCTCTGCAATTCTCAACTTCGCTGATCGAGCTCTGTTATTTACTGCTATTTCTTCGTCCGTTGGCACAATGAGTTTCCCCAATTGTTTCAGTGGAACTTCAAATCTTCCAAACATGTCGCGCTCTGGTTCTCCTTCAAACATTCCATTTTTCATAAAGCGCTTAACTAAACGATCTTCTAGCGAATGATACGAAATCACACTCAATCGACCTTCTGGTTTCAATACCTCCACACTTTGTTCCAGTAATTCTTTCAGTACTTCAATTTCTTGGTTCACTTCAATGCGAATTGCTTGGTACACTTGCGCTAATATTTTCGCACTTTTATGCGCAGGCAAAAAGCGAGCTAACACTTGCTTGAGTTGATCGGTATTCTTAATCTCTTCATTTTCTCTTGCTTTGACAATGGTATGTGCCATTGCCCCAGCGTTTTTCAACTCTCCATACACACTTAGCACATATCTCAGATCTTTTTCTTCATAATCATTCACCACATGATAGGCTGACAGCTCTCCATTTTGGTTCATTCGCATATCAAGTTCACCATCAAAACGCGTAGAAAAGCCACGTTCTGCCACATCAAATTGATGAGAAGAAACCCCTAAATCGCCTAAGATTCCGTCCACTTCACGTACACCATAAAATCTCAAATAGCGTTTTAGATATCTGAAATTTTGATTGATTAAGACAAATCGAGGATCATCAATAGCATTTTTCACTGCGTCATCATCTTGATCAAAGGCATATAACTTTCCATTTTCACCTAGGCGACTCAAAATCTCTCTTGAGTGCCCCCCACCACCAAATGTCACATCCACATAAACACCATCGGGACGGATATTCAATCCATCCACTGTCTCTGTCAACAAAACAGGTCTGTGATAGGCGTATAAATCTTTACTCATCAAAACTAATATTACTCATTACTTCTTGCGCTAAGGCACCAAAATCAAAATCTTCCGGTTCTAATGTAGCCTCATACAGGTCTTTATCCCATATCTCCACGATATTTACCTTCGAAGCCATTACAATTTCTTTCGTAATACTTCCAAACTGCAACAGATCCTTTGCAATTAGCAAACGACCTGCATCATCAATATCTACTAGTTTAACTCCGGCCATGAAGGCGCGAATAAACATATCTACTTTTTTATCGAACGGATTCAATTTATTGATTTTCACCATCATCTTCTCCCACTCCGCCATTGGCCACAATTCTAAACACGTCTCAAACACCGATCTTTTCAGCACGAAACCATCAGCCATAGCAGGTAACTGCTTCTTCAAAGAAGCAGGAACCAATACCCTTCCTTTGGTATCGACCTTACACTCGTATGTACCGATAATTGACGTCAAAATGTGTTTATATATATATACTTAGCAAATGTAATTATTTTTTTACCACTTTTACCCACTTTTACCCACTTTGTTAATAAGTTTTCCAAAAATAGCGTATTTACTGACTTCAATAGCCAATTTAATTGCTTATACTTAGCCCTTTTTCAATCAAACTCCTTGATTTGAACTTACTTATAACTACACGATTCCTTGTTTTACCTCCCACGTTTGCACTTTAATTTATTGTTACTCTTTTAACGCAAAACACTTTTTAAACCTATTTAAAATTCATTTTAATTACGAAAAATACCAAGCCTTTTTCACACTAGAATTGGTATTTTTCTCTAAAATCATCAAACTATTTACGCTATTTTTCACCACTTATTTTCCACCAAAAAATGTCTTTTCCTCCGTTTTATAATTCGATTGATTCTTCTTATTTTATTCTTCTATCTTATCTTCATCCTGCCAATCCTTGTCTGTTTATTTTTTTGATTTCACACCTCGACACAGCCAAAGAAAAAAATAAAAAACAGTCGTACTTTTTGTCTTTTCTTCCGCCTTATTCTTGCATTAATCTCCGATAAACAGGCTTCTTTTCCCCTTAGAAAAACCCAAAATCACCTTGCGTACCAGCCCTTGCGTTTTTTCTTTTTCACCTCTCCCTGTATTTTATCCTTTTATTACAATATTTGTCTCTATTAAAAATGTATATTTGTAAGAATTTAAAAATCGCAAGTAAGAGCTAATGGAGCGAACTTTAAAAGAAGACGGTAAATTCCGATATGTGGAAGTTGGTGAAGGAACACCAATTATCATCTTACATGGATTAATGGGAGGACTCAGTAACTTCGATGGAGTTGCTAATTACTTTCCTCAAAAAGGCTACAAAGTTGTTATTCCTGAACTGCCTTTATATACCAATAGCATTTTAAAAACAAATGTCAAAGCCTTTGCCAAGTTTGTCAAAGACTTTATTGAGCGCATTGGTTATAAAGATGTTATTTTATTGGGCAACTCATTGGGTGGTCATATTGCGTTGTATTTTGCCAAGATGTATCCTCAATATTTAAAAGCCATGGTGCTGACTGGAAGTTCGGGACTATACGAAAGCGCTATGGGAGATAGTTACCCAAAGCGTGGGGATTACGAGTACATCAGAAAAAAAGCAGAGGACGTATTTTATGATCCTGTGGTAGCCACAAAAGAAATTGTAGATGATGTTTTTGCTACCGTCAACGATCGCATGAAATTAATCAAGACCTTGACCATTGCAAAAAGTGCCATTCGACACAATATGTCCAAGGACTTACCTAAAATAAATGTTCCTACTTGTTTAATTTGGGGAAGAAATGACAAAGTAACTCCACCAGAAGTTGCTGTAGAATTTCACGAACTGCTTCCTGATTCCAATTTATATTGGATTGATAAATGTGGACATGCCGCTATGATGGAACACCCAGATGAATTCAATGAGCTGTTGAATAAATGGTTCAACGAACGCAACATATAAAACAATGAAAGTAAATACCGCAGCATTTGTAATGAGCAATTCTGAAGTAAGTAAATGCCCTAATGAGCCTTTACCAGAGTATGCCTTTATCGGGAGATCCAATGTTGGAAAATCTTCTCTAATCAACATGCTTACCAATTCTAAAAATTTAGCAAAAACCTCCTCTAGACCAGGAAAAACGCAATTGATTAACCACTTCAAAATTAATTCGAATTGGTTTTTAGTCGATTTACCTGGTTATGGTTACGCGAAAGTATCGAAAAAGACAAAAAGCGTGTTCCAAAAATTCATTACGGAATATTTTGAAAAACGCCAACAATTGGTTTCTGCCTTTGTTTTAATCGACATAAGACACGAAGCGCAAAAAATTGATTTGGAATTCATGGAATATTTAGGTGAAACTGGTATTCCTTTTGCTATTATATTTACCAAAGCAGATAAGGTAGGTAAAACCAAAATACACCAATTAGTTGCGGATTACCAGAAGCAGTTATTAAGTGGGGTTTGGGAAGAGATGCCTCCTTATTTTGTCACTTCTTCAGAGGATAAAACAGGACGAGATGAAGTACTGGCTTATATAGATGAAATCAATCAAGACATCTTCAAAAATCCATTACCGATATAAAACAAAAAACTGCCAAGGCAGTTTTTTTTATTTCTAAATATAGTAGTCGTTTACTGTAATGATACCTGCTCGTATTGCGTATCGTGTTGCGTCGTGTACACTATTCACTTCGAGTTTCTTAAAGATATTCTTTCGATGGGTAATCACCGTATGAATACTGATATTTCGATCTGCCGCAATTTCTTTGGTCATTTTACCCGTTGCAATTTCTTTTAAGATCTCTCGTTCCGCATTGGTCAATACTTGATCCACTTTAAAAGCAGTTGTTTTATATGAATTAAACACCTCCTGTACACAGGCAGCAATGTAATTTTCTTTGCGCCAAATAGCAGTCAACCCGCTTTGAATTTCTTGCAAGGAATCCTTTTGCTGCAACATATTAAATCCGTTGATTGATTTCATGTGCAGTATTTTTTTCAACCACACTTCAGGCAATTCTTCTAACCACATCACCCATGTACTGCGCTCATACGTTGTTTTCAACTCGTAAAGCACTTCTACCTGTTGCAACAATTGATACGCTGTTGGATTAAAGAACACACAACCCGAGCTGTTCTTTTTCAAGAACAAGCGGATATCTTGTACGCTTTGCAGATTGTACCAAACAATTTCTTCTTGGCAAATCTGTTCTGCTATGGTTTTAATTCCCAAACGAACCAATTCTTTTTCTTCTAAAATAGCAATATGCACCATAGCTTCTCTTTCTTCTACAAAATTAATGAAATAATGTGAGCTATAAACAGCAAAAGGCTGTCGATTAGACAGCCTTTCCCACCATTACTGATTGAATAAAATAAACAACTAATGAACCACTCACTCTTATAGGTTAGGATTCTCTCTTACTTCCACATTGGGTATTTGATACAAATAGTACGGACTATTCGCTACAAATGGACTTTTATCAGGAAAGTTCAACGCATAATGACCATTTGCTGTCATTAGTTTTGTTTTCGTTATTTCCCTTCCTTCTTCATCTTTTACCACATAGGAATATTCTATTTTATCGTGTTCGTATTTTTTACGAACCACGGCTTTTTGATTTCTAACGATGTCCACTAAGCTAAACCCTTCACCAAACAATTCTTTTCTTCTTTCAATCCAGATTGCTTCTAGTAATTCATTTCCAGACAAATTAGTAGCTAAGGTTGCATTTCGCGCGCGTTTTACTTCATTTAATTTATTGATAGCATCTCCGTTATTCAAACGCGCTTTCGCTTCTGCGTTAATTAGATAAATTTCTGAAGTACGCATCAACACAATATCAGCAATCTGACCTGCTTTGAATTTGAACTTACCATAACGCATCCAAACCACGCCTGTTTTCTCAATATCAGCACTTGGATCTGGCGCCCAATTGATCATGGATTTTCTGTAATCTCCTTCGTCAAATAGATCTTTGAAATAAGGATCTGCGTTAAAGCTATAGTAATAACTATCTTTGGATGTTACATCTAAAAAGTGGAACTGATAGGATGCATCACTTTGATCAGGGGTTTGTAGATGCCCCCAAATCCATTCGCGATTATTAGCATCATTAAACCCTGCCTTATATTCAGCTTCATTCATTAAATAGTCATTTTTAGCTAAGAGACGATCCGAATACTCTTTTGCTTTTTCCCAATTTCTCGCATATAAATTTCCTCTAGACAACAATCCCAATACCACATTATAATCAATTTGAAACTTTTGATCACGTGCATATCCTTCAGGAATTAGCACTAAGGCTTCTTCCAAATCTTTCAAGGCTTGATTATAGAGTTCCGTTACGGTAGCTCGTTTACCTGGTTGGGAATTAGCAGTTGTTGGTTGTACATAAATTGGAGCTGTTAAAGCATTAGGATCCTTATCGATGGCAAAAGCATACGAAGAGGCCAAATGTAAATACATAAATCCTCTTAACGCATACGCTTGTCCTTTAATTCTTCTACGATCTCCTGCATCCCCTTGCGAATCATCAATATAAGCCAAAATATTATTCATATTATTAATAGTCTTATAGGTCAAACTCCAACTGTGCGTATTTGTTCCCCCTTTTCCATACAAAGCGTTGAATTGATAGTGTGAACCAAATCCGTACTTATTCGTCTGGTAAACCACATCATTTCCCATGGCATCGCTAGTGCGTAAAAAAGAACCAAATCCAGGATTTGCATACGTATAAAACGTTTCCATCAATTGTCCCCAACTTCCGTTTAATACCTTTTCACTACCTGATACTGTTTTAAACACTTCCTTTTTTTCGATTGCGTCCGTTGGTGACGTATCTAATTCACAAGAAGTCAATCCTAAAGCAAATAGTAAAACAAAAACTTTAGTATATGTAATATATCTTTTCATGTGTTTATAATTTTAGATTTAACCCCACTGAAATGGTTTTCATTGCGGGATAACGATAGTAGGTCGTACCATCGAAATTTTGTTCTGGATCTAATCCTTGTTGTTTGGTCCACGTAAATAAATTCTCGGCTTGTAAGTATAATGAGGCCTGTCCAATATTGACTTTATCTAACCATTCTTGTGGGAAATTATACGCCAGAGAGAGCGTTTTTAATTTCAAGAACGAACGATCAACTAAGAAACGATCTGAAGAATACGTCCACCTTCCAGCATCGGCCGTAGTCAATCGACCTACATTTGCATTTGGATTTTCAGGCGTCCAACGATCCAACATATCCGCACTCCATGTTCCTCCTCCTGGATCATTACTCATTAAACTCGTTTTATCACCATTGTAAATCTTACCTCCAATATTGTAAGAGAAATTAGCGATTACTTGCCAATTTTTATACGTCAAATCTGTTAGGAAGCCTCCTGAAAACTTAGGTAAAGAATTTCCAACCTTCACTTTATCATTATCATCTAAATCACCATAATTTTCGGTGATATAACGATTTCCATTGGCATCTGTACCATACCATTGTGGTCTTCCTGTTTCTGGATTAGGCCCTGCCCATTCTTGTAAATAAAAGTCATATAACGACCCGCCTTTCGCCCATCTTTTTGTTCCAGAAAACATTTCATCCGAAGGAAGCGAAACAATTTTATTTTTATACGTGGTAATATTCAATCCTAATTTCCATTGCCAATCGGCTGTTCGAATAGGATATCCTTCTAGTGAAAGTTCAACTCCGTAGTTTTTAATTTTCCCCACATTTTCCAAAATCGAGGTAAAACCTAAAGAAGGAGCAATAGATTTACTGAACAACAAATCTTTAGAGGAGCGTTCAAAATACTCTACTGTACCACTTAAACGGTTGTCTAATACTGCAAAGTCAAAACCGATATTCATGTTCATGTTTGACTCCCAGCTCAATTCAGGTGTTTCTAAACGAGAAGCAACTAAACCAGGATTTCCTAAGTTGTTGTAGATATCGTATAGCTCTTGATAGGCGTAATACCCTACTTTATCATTTCCTTGCGCTCCATAACTTGCACGGAATACCAACTCATTCAACCACGTATCGCGATAGTGCTGCATAAAATCCTCATCAATAATTCTCCATGAAGCCCCTAGAGACCAGAATCCACCCCAGCGTTTTGCTTTAGCAAAACGAGACGATCCATCTGCACGATACGAAGCTGATACATAATACTTCTTATCATATGAATACTGTGCATTTCCGAAGAAGCTCAACATTTTATACTCATCCGCCTTTCCGTAAAAATCAACTAATCGAGATGCAGCATCTGCCTGCTCATAGCCCAACATTGCTAATTGCTCTCTTGCTCCACCAAAATAGTTTGATTTAAAGTGGTAATATTCTTGTCCTGCCATGAAGGCCAGACTATTCTTATCATCTAAGTCTAAATCGTAATTGAACACGTTGTTGTAGGTCATGCTTACCGTACGTGTATTACGCATACTAACTCCTCCTCCAGTGGAACTAGATGGCCCAATTTCTGGATTCGTTACATTGTGTTTATATTCACTGTTGTAATCGATATTAACTGATGTTTTCCATTTCAAGTTGTCTAAAAACTTCACTTGTGCATAGGTACGTACAGTAGCGATATCAAATTTGTTTTCTGCTTTATCTAAGGGTAAGGTTGCAACTAAGTTATGACGCGCATACGAACTTGCTCTGTAGGTTCCAAAGTCATAGATGCGCTTTCCTGTTTCAGGATCTAATAGGTAAGCTCCTGTTGTTAGGTCTCGCTCATAAATGGGATAAAACGAAGGCATATTACGACCAAAGCCGATGACGTTTCCAATAGCGCTATCATCCTGTTTTGGATAATCTTGAATAGAATGTGAAGCAGAAGCATTCAATCCTAACTCCAACCAATCTTTTGCATCAACGACAAGGTTTGAACGGAAATTAAAACGCTTAAATCCTGATTCTTTGATATACCCTTGGTTATTTAAGAACCCTCCAGACACATAATATCTCGATTTTGCTCCACCTCCTGATACACGTACATTGATATCCGTATAATTAGCCGATTGCGATAATGCATCCGTCCAATTATCATTCCACAACGGTTGTAAACCAGCGCGTAATTTTCCGTCTGTCCCTACCGGTTGCGGATTGTCAAGTCCATAAGGGTTAATTCCCAACTCATTGACTAAATTCTCTGTTGCATGTAGCCCTGCGGCATCCCAACTTGCGCCTGTTTTGTCCATATGGCCGTTGCGAAGCGCTTCCCAATACAATTCCATGTATTGGTTCGTTCCCAAGGTTTTATAGTCACTTCGTGCTCGACTAGATGTTCCGTATTTAGCAGATATCTCGATTTGAGGTTCTTGATTTTTCAATCCTTTTTTGGTTGTGATGATAATCACCCCATTCGCTGCTCTAGACCCGTATAATGTAGCTGCTGTTGCATCTTTTAACACGGAAATAGATTCTATATCTGTCGGAGCAATAGCAGATAGACCCCCTTCATAAGGCACTCCATCTACTACATATAAAGGTTTACTATCTGCATTAATGGAACCAATTCCGCGGATGCGAATTTCCGCTTCCGAACCGGGTTGACCACTTGCTGCAAAAGACTGAACCCCTGCTACCGAACCTTCTAAAACTCTGGACACATTACTCACTTGAGATTGTCCAATCGTTTTAGCGCTAACTAATCCAACTGATCCTGTATACGTCTTTTTATTGGCTGTACCATAAGGCACTTGAATAACAACTTCTTCTAAATTTTCGGCTTCTGCCTGTAAATATATATTAAGTTCTGTTTGATTGGAAATTTTTACTTTCTGTGTAGTATATCCAATAAAAGAAAACGCTACGGTTTGATTCGGCTCTACTTTAAGGGCATAATTTCCATCGAAATCCGTGGCAACCCCCTTGCCTGTCTCTACGATGATTACACTTACTCCAGGTAAATTCCCCCCTACATCAGAGACTGTTCCTTTAAGTGTAAATTCCTGTGCTTGTAGCTGATAAACTCCCATCAGCACAAAAACAATTTGTAAAATTTTTTGCATAAATCGTTCCTTTGATTACCAGAAATTTCTAGCAATACATTAATAATAAAAGTGATAGAATTAAAATGAAAGGATGTACAGCTGACATCCGAGATAAGAGAGTTGTTGCGCTAGCAACAACACAAGTTCATGCAGCACTTCATCGACACAGAAGAAGATACTTCACGTTGACTAGAATAAAGAAAGGAAGTCGTTTTCGATAAAAAAACTATAGACTGCATACTACTACTTTTTAAGTATAGGCATTGATTTTCATTGTGAATGAAACAACAAGCACCTATTATTTGTTTTTTGATAAGGCAAAGATAGTAGCTCTGATAACAGGAGTAAATACCACGTATATGGTAGATTTATAATTAAAAAAGGTTACCTCAACAAGTAGAGATAACCTTTTTTATTACTATTCTATTGATATTACTTACTTTACATGTAGAATAAAGTAATTCTTTTTCCCTTTTTGTAAGAGAATGAATTGATCATTAATTAAATCTTGGGAAGATATTACATACTCTTCCGTTACTTTTTCGCGGTTTACCGCAATGGAGTTCGCTTGTAAAGAACGACGTGCTTCTCCGTTAGACGGCATAAAGCCACTTTTACCAGCTAAAGCATCAATGATAGGCAAACCAGCTTCCACATCTGCTTTGGTAATTTCTGCTTGAGGTACCCCATCAAACACTTCTAAAAACGTTTTCGCATCGAGTTGTTTTAAATCATCCGAAGACGAGTTGCCAAATAAGATGCCCGAAGCTTTAATCGCATTTTCTAAATTGTCAGTTCCGTGAACCATAGTCGTCACTTCTTCTGCCAAACGCTTTTGTAAAACGCGTAAATGCGGTGCTTCTAGGTGTTCTTTTACTAAAGACTCTATTTCTTCTCGTCCAATAAACGTAAAAATCTTAATATATTTTTCGGCATCTGCATCCGATACGTTCACCCAGTACTGGTAGAATTTGTATGGAGAAGTATATTCCGCAGACAACCAAATATTTCCACCTTCCGATTTACCAAACTTTGTTCCATCTGCTTTTGTGATTAACGGGCAGGTTAGTGCATAAGCTTTTTCACTGATGGTACGGCGAATTAATTCCGTTCCCGTCGTAATATTTCCCCATTGATCCGAACCTCCCATTTGCAGGGTTACGTTTTTTGCTTGAAATAAATGCAAGAAATCATACCCTTGCAACAATTGATAACAAAACTCAGTAAAAGACATTCCATCTTGGAATTCACCGTTCAGGCGTTTTTTCACTGAATCTTTGGCCATCATATAGTTTACCGTAATGTGCTTTCCTACTGTTCTAATAAATTCTAGGAAAGAGAACTCTTTCATCCAATCATAGTTATTTACGAGTTCGGCTGCATTTGCTGCACCAGAATTAAAATCTAAGAAACGCTCCAATTGAGATTGAATCGCCTGCTGATTATGGCGTAGCGTCTCTTCAGACAACAGGTTGCGTTCATTTGATTTTCCAGATGGATCCCCTACCATACCAGTAGCTCCCCCTATTAATGCAATAGGTTTGTGTCCTGCCATTTGAAAATGCTTTAACAGCATTACCCCTACTAAATGTCCAATATGCAATGAATCCGCTGTTGGGTCAATCCCCACATACGCCACACGCATCTGCTCCAACAAATGTTCTTCAGTGCCTGGCATAACGTCGTGGAGCATTCCTCTCCAAGTCACTTCTTCAATAAAATTTTTCATTTAATTATATTTTGTGCAAAGATAGTCCAATTCCTTACGGTATTTGAACTTTTTTTTGCCATATCTTCCTTTTTATCGCTTTCAGACTGTTCAAAACAATACACTGAAAATACGGGCGTTACTTTCAAAGTTTTAGTTCAATTCTTTCACTTTCTAAAACATAACCTTTACATTTGTTCATTATGATACTAGTCACTGGTGCAACAGGTTTAGTGGGAAGCCATCTTCTTTTACATCTTCTTCAACAAGGAGAAGAAAATGTACGTGCGATGTATCGAAATACACAAAGTATCGCTAAGACTAAACATGTATTTGAACTTTATGATGTCCTAGCATTATTTGAAACAATACAGTGGGTGCAAGCAGATATTTTAGATGTTCCTGCCTTAGAGGAAGCATTTTTCGGGATTACGCATGTCTATCACTGTGCAGCCTTCGTTTCTTTTGATCCAAAGGATGAAAAAATAGTGCGTAAAACCAATATTGAAGGCACCGCAAATGTGGTTAACATGTGTATTGCCCATCGAATTACCAAACTATGTCACGTAAGTTCGATTGCTGCGCTAGGAGAGTCTTTACATCCAACTACGCCCATTACGGAACAAACGGAATGGAATCCAGAATTGTACCACAGCGATTACGCCTTAAGTAAATTTGGTGGTGAAATGGAAGTATGGCGCGGAACCCAGGAAGGCCTCGATGTTGTTATTGTCAATCCAGGAGTTATTTTTGGACGCGGTTTTTACCGCGAAGGCAGTAGTGAGTTATTTTATAAGGTACACCAAGGATTTCCTTTCTACACTACTGGAACCACAGCTGTTGTTGCTGTAGAAGATGTGGTGCATTGCATGTATCAACTCATGCGTAGCGCACACAAAAATGAACGCTACATTCTCGTAGCAGATAACTTAGAAAATCGCGAACTTTTACATTTTATTGCTGCTTTACTACACAAGAAACCAGCAAGCTTTAAAATTGGACGCACAGGCCTTTCGATAGCTTGGCGCTTAGATGCTTTGGTTTCAATCGTAACCCGAAAAAAAAGAAGCTTTACACGAGCGATCGCGAAAGCTTCTTTGAGTTGTTCTATTTATGATGCTTCTAAAATTAAGCAAACACTTTCCTTCACTTTTTCTCCCTACCAGGAATTCTTACCCAATAGCAGTACAGGATTTAACTGAAATCATTCCACTACTGTTTGTTCTTGATGCTTTAGCTTAATTGCTTTTAACAGAGTTTTTTTCTCACCTGATCTTAGACTTGTCTTCTCTTTTTTATTTCCAATAGTCTTTTGATTTTCCATTTCACTTTCCTTTTTTATAGGAGTCTTTTCAGAAATTGTATCGGGTATAACAGCGTTAACAGGCGTAAGTTCTAACTCATTTGGACGAAGAGAATCGATACGTTCTTTTTCTTTTTTCAATCGCTCTATTACATGGTTTTGCATATCGAAATACACCCCTTTTTTCAGCATAACATAATAGCGATTATTCTCCGTAAACGTCAAGCTATCAATACTGTACTTTTCAAAAATATCTTTTACCTGAACAGCTTTCACGGTGTCTGAAGCAAAAGAATTGATCGTTTGCATACCATACAATAGCGCCATATCATACAAGATATCTTCCATTTTTGATTGCTCAATAAATGGATTCGGTTTGCTAATTTCCTTTTGACAAGAAAACAATAACAAGGCTAAACAAAAAAATACTATAAAGTGTTTCATTTTTTTACTACTAACGTTCAAAAAGTAATCGTTGTCCACAACGCATTTCTTTCACCTCATCCTTTTCATATACCAAACATCCATTGACAAAGGTATGGGTTACTTTTGAAGAAAAGGTTTCCCCTTCAAAAGGAGACCAACCACATTTGTACAAAATATTCTCCTGATTTACTTCCCAACTTGCATTCGGATCAATAAGCACGATATCGGCATGATATCCTTCTTTTAAAAATCCTCTTTTTTCAATTTGGAATAAAATAGCAGGATTGTGGGCTGTTTTTTCTACAATTTTCTCTACCGTAATACGCCCCTGTTTTTTCGCTTCAAACAAAGAAACTAAGGCGTGTTGTACCAAAGGTCCTCCAGAAGGGGCTTGGGTATATGCTTTTGCTTTTTCTTCTTTGGTATGGGGAGCATGATCCGTAGCAATAACGTCAATACGGTCATCCAACAAGGCTTCCCACAATTTTTCTCTATCTGCGAGCGTCTTTACTGCTGGATTCCACTTGATAAAATTACCTTTCGTTGCGTAATCTTGATCAGTAAACCACAGATGATGGACACAAACTTCGGCTGTAATTTTTTTATCCTTTAATGGGATATCATTGCGGAATAATTCCGTTTCTTTTCCTGTAGATACATGAAACACATGCAATCTAGCTCCTGTCTTTTTTGCCAATTCTATGGCTTTAGAAGAAGAAATATAACACGCTTCTTCACTTCGAATAATTGGATGACATTCCACGGGAATATCTTCACCATATTGTTCTTTATGTTGTTGTAAGTTGGCCTGAATTGTTCCTTCATCCTCTGCGTGAACAGCAATCAACATCGATGTACTCGAAAAAATTTTCTCTAAAACATCTTGACGATCCACTAACATATTTCCTGTTGAAGATCCCAAAAAGAGTTTAATTCCTGCCACATTACGTGGATTGGTCAACAACAATTCTTCTAAATTATCATTAGTACCTCCCATCATAAACGAATAATTCGCATAGGATGTAGAAGAGGCAATTTCATATTTTTGTTCTAACAATTCTTGGGTAACGGCATTGGGTACAGTATTCGGCTGCTCAATGAAAGAAGTAATTCCTCCAGCCACTGCCGCTCTCGACTCTGATGCAATATCTCCTTTGTGTGTTAACCCTGGTTCGCGAAAATGCACTTGGTCATCAATCATGCCAGGGATTACATATTTCCCTGTTGCATCAATCACTTGTATATTTTCTGTCGCCTCTATCGCATCTGCAATACGTGCAATTTTTCCTTCTTGAATCAGGATATCACCTTTTTTCACAACACCTTCGTTAACAAGGCTTCCGTTTTTAATTAAGTAATTGCTCATTATAGTTTGTTTAGTAGTTTTCTGATTTTCAGATTCATCACACCAAAAATAGCTTCTTTAATAATGCCTTTTGACATTTTAGATTCACCACGCGTACGATCTGTAAAAATAATAGGCACTTCGGTTATAGGAAATTGCTTTACGAAGACGCGATATTTCATTTCTATTTGAAAAGCATAACCTACAAATCGGATGTTATCTAAATCGATTTGCTCTAAAACCTCTTTAGCGTAGCAGACAAAACCAGCAGTAGTATCTTTGATGGGCATCCCCGTAATCCAACGCACATATATAGAAGCTCCATAAGAAAGCAGGACCCGATTCAACGGCCAGTTCACTACATTTACTCCTGTAACGTAGCGCGAACCGATGACCATTCCGCTCTTTTCCTTACAACTAGCCAACAATCGGCTCAAGTCTAACGGATTATGTGAAAAATCAGCATCCATCTCAAAGATATACGGATAATCGCGTGCTAAAGCCCATCTGAAGCCCTCAACATAAGCCGTCCCTAATCCATTTTTACCTTCTCTTTGAAGCAAGTGAAGGGTTGGATATTGTTCTTGCAATCGCTCAACCACCTCAGCTGTACCATCAGGAGAATTATCATCTACAACAAGCACATGAAAGTCCTCGGGTAAGCCAAGTACTGCCTCAATTATTTGCGTGATATTTTCAATCTCATTGTAGGTAGGAATAATAACTAGTCCAGCATTCATCGTTTTTGCTTTGGATACAAAAATAACCTTTTTATAGAAAGTTAACCCTTAAATAATTAACAAAGTCTCACAAATACTTTTTTTTGCTAATTTTGCATCTGATATGGATAACCTACTATTAACTGAACGCATTGTTGCCAATAAAGATTGGGCCACCCTACTGTTTTTTGTGGGCTTCTCTATCATTGCCATCAATCGAACAATCTTTAGCGTTCGATTTGCAGAATTTACGCGTTTGGTTTTATCCGATAAATATTTAAAAATTTACAAAGACAACACCAATCTGCGCAATAGTTTTACGCTATCCTTTTTGACCATTCAACTATTGTCGATTACTTTCTTTTTACAAATTGCGGCAAAATCCTTTGGATTTATTGAACAATACACCCTATTATCCTACATACAAATCCTCAATTTTACCTGTTTTTTTGTTATTGCGAAATATTTACTTGACAAGATTATCGGCATTACTTTTGAGATAGAAGATTTTGTTGATTATTTTAATTTACAAAAAGCGACCTATCGAAATTACATCGGTATGTACCTCTTAGGAATTGATTTACTTCTATTCTACAATGATATAGTCAATCAACTCGTGATTAGCGTACTTGGAATTACGTTAATCTTAACAAATCTAAGTTTATACGTTATATTTATAAAAAACAATCGAAAAACGATATTAAATAAGTTGTTCTATTTTATTTTGTATCTTTGCACCCTTGAAATAGCTCCTTATTTTATAATATACTTTGCATTTAAAAACTTTAGAGCCTAAATAAGAATTAAACTATGAAAGTGAAAACAATTTTGGTTTCTCAGCCAGAACCTAAAGTAGAAAACTCTCCATACTTTGAGATCGAACAAAAGTATAAAGTAAAAATTGACTTTAGGCCTTTTATACACGTTGAAGGTGTACCTGCTAAGGACGTAAGACAACAGAAAATCGATTTAAACAACTTTACAGCGGTTATTTTAACGAGTAGAAACTCTGTAGACCACTTCTTTCGCGTTGCAGAAGAAATGCGCTATAAAGTGCCTGAAACACTGAAATATTTCTGCCAATCTGAAGCAATTGCCTTTTACTTACAAAAATATGTGGTATACCGCAAAAGAAAGATTTATGTTGGTCAGAAAGATTTTGCTGACTTAGCGCCTTTGATTAAAAAATACAAGGATGAGAAATTCTTACTCTCAGCATCTGATCAATTAAATGCAGAAGTACCCACTATTTTAGGGGATTTAAAAGTAGATTGGACACCTGGAACCTTTTACAGAACGGTAATGAGTGACCTATCAGACTTAGCCGATGTAAAATACGATGTTTTAGCTTTCTTTAGTCCAACAGGAATCAAGTCGTTATTTATGAATTTTCCTGATTTTTCACAGGACAATACTCGAATTGCCGTATTTGGTACCACCACGCAAAAAGAAGCTTTAGACCACGATTTACGCGTAGACATCATGGCGCCTTCACCAGAAGCACCTTCGATGACTATGGCTCTTGAAAAGTACATTCAAAAAGTAAATAAATAAAAAAAGGCTTCCTTTCGGAAGCCTTTTTTTATCTTATAATTGAGGTCCTGCTTCAACTAAAGCTTTTCCTGCGTCATTGTTTGTGTACAAAGTAAAGTTTTGGATGAATAACTCCGCTAAATTCTTCGCTTTGTCTTCCCATTCTTTTGCATCTGCATACGTATTACGTGGATCTAAGATGTTTGTATCTACACCTTCTAAAGCTGTTGGTACAGCGAAATTGTAGATTGGAACAATTGTTGTTTCTGCTTTCTCGATAGAACCATCTAAGATTCTGTCAATAATTGCGCGTGTATCTTTAATTGAGATACGTTTTCCAGTTCCGTTCCACCCCGTGTTCACCATATAAGCGGTTGCGTTGTGCTCTTCCATTTTCTTCACCAATTCCTCTCCGTATTTTGTTGGGTGTAAAGACAAGAAAGCTTTACCAAAACAAGCCGAGAACGTAGGTTCTGGTTGTGTTACTCCTCTTTCAGTACCTGCTAATTTAGCTGTAAATCCAGACAAGAAGTAGTATTTTGTTTGTTCCGGTGTCAATTTAGAAACAGGAGGCATTACTCCAAAAGCATCCGCCGTTAAGAAGATTACTTTTGTTGCGTGACCTGCTTTAGAAACCGGTTTTACAATATTTTCAATGTGATCAATTGGGTAAGAAACACGTGTATTTTGTGTTACAGAACCATCGTTAAAATCGATAATTCCATTCGCATCTACTGTTACGTTTTCTAACAAAGCATCTCTGCGGATTGCACCAAAGATATCTGGTTCGTTTTCTTTGCTCAAGTTGATTGTTTTTGCATAACAACCTCCTTCAAAGTTGAATACCCCTTGATTATCCCATCCGTGCTCATCATCACCAATCAACTCGCGTTTTGGATCTGTAGATAAGGTTGTTTTTCCTGTTCCAGATAATCCGAAGAATACAGCTACATCCCCGTCTTTACCTTTATTTGCAGAACAGTGCATCGCAGCCATTCCCTGTAAAGGCAAGTAGTAATTCATCATCGAGAACAACCCTTTTTTCATCTCTCCACCGTACCAAGTACCTCCAATCACTTGGATTTTCTCTGTTAAGTTGAAAGCAATGTATACTTCTGAATTTAATCCGTAGGCTTTGTAGTCTTTAAATGTAGTTTTAGAACCATTCATTACTACGAAATCAGGCTCACCGAAGTTTGCTAATTCCTCTTCTGTAGGACGGATGAACATGTTTTTCACAAAATGTGCTTGCCATGCTACTTCCACAATGAATCTCACCTTCAAACGCGTATTTTCATTCGCACCACAGAACGCGTCAACAACATACAGTTTTTTTCCTGACAACTCCTTTGCAGTAGTCGCTTTTAAAGCTTCCCACGTTTTTTGGTCAATCGGCTTGTTATCGTTTGGAGATTCTGGAGAGTTCCACCATACTGTATTCTCAGTCACTGCGTCTTTTACGATATATTTATCTTTTGGAGAACGACCAGTGAACTCACCTGTCATAACATTTACAGCTCCTAATTCAGTTACTTGTCCTTTTTCAAAACCCTGGAGGTCAGACTTAATTTCTTCATTATATAAAAGATCGTAGGAAGGATTATATACAATCTCTACAACATCTTTAATACCATATTTTTCAAGTGAAATTGATTGCGTATTAGCCATTTTCATTATGTTATGTTGTCTTTTTAATTAATATGCAAACTTAGAAATAAATTTAATATAACGATACACAAAACTAGATTTTCGTGCTTTTTCCTGTTTTAAGGGTCTGAATTGCAGCATACCCCCAAGCGATAATCATGAAAACGCCTCCAATTGGTGTAATTGGCCCCAAAAATTTGACATTAAATCCAGGCAATCCATTGAATGTTAGCAGATAAATTGACCCAGAAAATAAGGTTACCCCAATCACGGTTAAGATAAATATCCTCTTCTTCACAGCATCTGAGAAAAATGGAACTAGTCCCACAAATAGCAGAAAAAAGACGTGATACATCTGGTATCTAACCCCTACTTCATACGAAGCAACAGCCGTTTCACTGACTATCTTTTTCAATCCATGTGCCCCAAATGCCCCCAAGACAATACCTAAAGCCCCTAGTAATGTTGCAGTTATAATAATTTTTCGTCCCATTTATTTTTACCTCGAAGATACAAATTATCCACTACATAGCGTAGAAGAATGCACAAAATTTAATATATACCCTATACTTCTAAAGGCATGACTATCAAATCAACAATATCGTAAATTGTAGTTTATTTAGTACTATTCCTCCAGCATATCGAAACTTTTTTTAGCAAAAATATTATCCCTCCCATCATATAATTCCTTACTTTCGTAATTCGTAAAACAACCAAAAACAAAATAATGAAAGAAATAGCAATCGTAGGCGCTGGCCGTTCTGCCTCTTCACTTATTAAGTATTTACTTGAGAAATCTACGACAGAAAACCTTCATTTAACCATTTGCGATTTATCTTTAGCACTAGCAGAGAAAAAGGCTATGGGGCATCCCAATGCTACCGCAAAGGAATTTGATTTATTTAATACCGAACAAAGACAAGCCTTGGTTCAACAATCGGATATTGTCATTTCAATGCTCCCAGCGGCGTTGCATATTGAATTGGCCAAAGATTGTATTCGCTTCAAAAAACACCTAGCCACGGCTTCTTACATAAGCCCAGCAATGGCCGCTTTAGACGAAGAAGCAAAAGCGAACAACTTGGTGTTTATGAACGAAATTGGACTCGATCCAGGTATTGATCACATGAGTGCCATGAAAATTATTCACGAGGTAAAAGCAAAAGGAGGAAAAGTGATTTCTTTTGAATCTTTTTGTGGAGGATTAATGGCTCCAGAATCAGACAACAACCTATGGAACTACAAATTCACTTGGAATCCGCGTAATGTGGTTTTAGCTGGACAAGGTGGAGCGGCTAAATTTATCCAAGAAGGACAATACAAATACATCCCATACAACAAAGTATTCAGACGTACGGAATTCTTAAACGTAGAAGGTTACGGCAAATTTGAAGCTTATGCCAACCGTGATTCCCTAAAATATCAAAGCATTTATGGTCTGGACGAGGCGAAAACCATTTTTAGAGGTACGATTCGTCGCGTGGGGTATTCTAGAGCATGGAACTTGTTTGTTGAATTAGGAATTACAGATGATTCCTATGTGATTGACCACTCAGAGACCATGTCATACCGTGAGTTTATCAACTTATATTTACCCTACCATCCCACAGATACCGTAGAGACAAAATTGAGATTGGCCTTAAATATTGATCAAGATGATATTGTTTGGGAAAAATTACTGGAATTAGATCTTTTTAATCCGAATAAAATTATTGGATTAAAAGACGCTACTCCAGCACAGATTTTAGAAAAAATCTTAGCGGATAGCTGGACATTAGATCCAGAGGACAAAGATATGATTGTAATGTATCACAAAATTGGATACGAATTAAACGGAGTAAAAAAACAAATTGACTCGACAATGATTTGTATCGGAGATGACCAAACCTATACAGCTATGGCCAAAACCGTTGGTTTACCACTAGCCATTGCAGCTTTAAAAATTGTCAAAGGCATCATCAATACTCCTGGCGTACAAATGCCGATTGAAGAGGAAGTATATGCGCCAATTCTAAAAGAACTAGAAGAAAATGGCATCGTTTTCGACGAAAAAGAAGTAGAATACCAAGGATTCTAATACAGAAAAAAGTCTAAAGCAATGCTTTAGACTTTTTTGTTATTTTAAACGATTTAGTTTAAGTATCACACCATCCGAGACAGCTAATATTAACTGATTTTGAGAAATTCCCATGGTATAGCTTCCTAGATCATCAATATATAGTACTTCTTTTTCTTCCCATTCAAAATCAAATCGATAAGAATAAGGCGACAATCTCATTTTTATATATTGATCAAAGACACCATCCTTCTGGGCTGATTTATTGTTAACACTTAACCATTCATTATAACCAAAATCATATTCTACGACCTCATTCTCATTTAATACTCTTTTTCTCCCAGTAAAATCAGAAATTTCTTGTAATTGCCATTTGCCTATAAGTAATGCTTTTGTCTCTGCAGGAATTTTAAGGTAGGTTACGCCTTCTTTCATTTTTTCAAATACAAGTTTATCTCCATTATAATGCGTGAGGACTAATTGATCTTTGGTAATTTCCATGTCAAATTGAAGATTCGGATTGCCATCATAGGACGATTCAAAATGTAAGCGCTCTTTCTTAGCTACTTCTTCGTCCCAGCTTTTAATGTAGGCGAACGCATAATCCATTGTTCCACTTGCTGTTAAATAATACGCATTACTAGTGGATCCCACTGGTTTTTCAGACTCATTCACAATGATTACCCTTCCATCTATCGTAAAGGTATATCGCACAAAAAGACCCTTACGAGTCAAATCAATTGACTCCTCTTCTGTATTGGAATAATTAATCAATCTCCAATCGCCCTGTAGCAGTTGTTTTTCCTCCTTACTTACTTGGATGTATGAAGGAATATAGGTATCATCCATGTTACAGGATATACACAAAGCAAACAACAGCAAAAGATACAAGAATTTATTTTTTTTCACAAGAAACACTATATTTGTTACGTTAATTTAAACAAATATAAGTTTAAAAAACATACAAACTACTGCTCTTTACAGACAACTTTAACACTTCCTATTTTAATCTCTCCTTCTATTGTGAATTATAGTTTAGAACTTATCCGATTAATTGTCGTTTTTTAATCACATCTACCACACCAAAAATAATTTTTCAACAGGTACAACGCCATTTATTTTTCATGAACTTCCGCTACTCGGCACGGTAATACTTTCATTAATTTCTGATTTTCTTTACTATAAGACAGCTAAAAACAAAACTAGCCTTCTTAGAAACAAGGTTAACACGCTACTCGTACCTTATCTTATGCTAAGTTAGCAAGTCCACGCATTATTTGTGGAGGTAAATAATAATGTAAACTACTCCAAAATAGAAGCAATCAACTTTTTCGTGTACGCTTGTTGAGGATGTGCATACAACGCATCTGCTTCACCCATTTCCTCTACTTTCCCTTTATTCATGACCAAAACTTGATCAGACATATACTTAACCACAGCCAAATCATGGGAAATAAAGATATAGGTAAATTGATACTGGGCTTTGAGTTCGTTCAACAAGTTGAGGACTTGCGCTTGAACGGAGATATCCAAGGCGGACACAGACTCATCGCATATAATTAGTTTGGGATGTACAGCAATGGTTCGCGCAATCCCGATACGCTGGCGTTGACCACCAGAAAATTCATGTGGGTATCGATCAAAAGCTTCCGCTGTTAAACCCACTTGATGCAACAGCTCCAATACTTTTTGCTTTTTCTCTTTTTTACTACCAAACAAACCATGCACCATCATGGGCTCCATAATCGCCTGTCCCACGGTTAACTTCGGATTTAAAGAAGAAAAAGGGTCTTGAAAAATAATCTGAATATCTTTTCGCAAGGCTCGAAGGGCTTTGCCTTTGAGTTGGGTAATATCGTGTCCTTGATAAAAAATAGCGCCAGAAGATGCGGGATCCAGCTGCAAGATAGCATTCCCTAAGGTCGATTTTCCGCAACCACTTTCGCCTACTAATCCCAGTGTTTCTCCTTCGTAAACTTCGAAATTAATCGCATCCAAAGCGCGAAAGGCTTTTTTTCCCCATAAGCCAACACTAGAAATATAATCTTTCGCCACATCTTTGACCACCAGAAGTGGTGTTTGGGCATATAGCTGATTATGAGCAGCTTGTCGTTCTGCTGGGGTAACTACTTCCGTCGGTACCTGATTTTCTACAAAATCTTGAATGGTTGGCAAGCGTTTCAACCGAACTTGACTTGAAGGACGCGCTGCCAATAGTGCTTGAGTATAGCGTTCTTTGGGCTGAGTAAAAACAACTGCCGTAGGTCCTTGTTCAACCACTTGCCCCCGATACATCACCATCACCTCATCGGCAATACTGGACACTAGTCCCAAATCATGGGAAATGAAAATCATCGCCATTTGGGTTTCCGCCTGTAGAGCTTTTAATAACTGGATAATTTCTTTTTGAACCGTCACATCTAGTGCTGTGGTAGGTTCGTCCGCAATTAAGAGTGCGGGTTTACACGCAAGAGCCATCGCAATGACCACGCGTTGCTTTTGTCCACCTGATAATTCATGGGGGTATTTGCGATAGACTTCTGCTGGAAAAGGTAACTTCACCTGTTTAAATAATTCCAACACGCGATTCTTCAGCGCTTTTCCTTTTAAAGCGGTATGCAACTCCAACATTTCTTCTACTTGACGCCCACAGCGCATAGAAGGATTTAACGCGCTCATGGGTTCCTGAAAAATCATCGCAATTTTATTGCCTCGCAATTGACGGTATTCTCTTTCAGTATACGTTGCAATATCTACTCCTTCAAAGCAAATTTTACCTCCTATTTTACTTTTATCTTGCGGGAGTAACCCCATAATAGCCAAAGAACTCACAGACTTACCCGATCCCGATTCACCGACAATACCCAAAATTTGATTGGCTTGAAGATCAAAAGAAATGCCTTGCACAATAGCTCTCCATTCTTTGTTTTGCGCAAAGCTAATACGGAGATTTTTAACGGTAAGTAATGGCTGTTCTGTGGGCATACAATAAAATGTAAAGTGTCTAAAACAAAAATAAGATATTTAATTGTGATTTAATGCAACGCTCAAGGAGGATTCCCATCGCCTGTACATTAAATCACAACTAAAAAGCTACAGTCTGTCATATTAAGCCACATTTACATGATCATATTCCTTTACTAACGTAACAATCGTTGACGTTTGTTGCTTAAAATTAGCAAACACAGGACACGCTAGTTTTACGGCATCCATCCATTCCTTCAATACAATAATCGAAGCCGTGGATGTAGGTTTTACAATCACGTCAATTTTTTTAAACACCCCAGCATCTAGCTGTTTTTGTTCTACTACTTCATTGAGTACTCCGCTGACTTCAATCTGAATGGATTTCAAATCCACATTTAACGTCGTTCCCAATAGATTTCCAATGGCATGGATACTTCCTGCCAATTTTGCTAGGATTAATTCTTCTGAATCCACCTGTGCCGCACGTACTAATTCTTTTCCGTCTTTTACGGTGAATGAGAAGTTCGCCGTTTTGATAGCCAGCTGACTCTCTCTTACTGAAAAGCCCAAGACTTTTACTACTTTTTTACTCATTTTGCTTTTTGTTTTTTGTTTTCAACACGACACTTTACCTCAAAAAAAAAGTCCTTTTGGTCGTCGTACGTTACCAAAAGGACTTGAAATATTACACTTAATCATTTTTACTTTAAAAAACGAGAGAGATTAGCTTCAGTTCTGGTAACGAGCGACTAGGCGAATGTTTACTAAACATCCACATCAAACAAATTGGGTTCGATAGATACTGAAATTGCTGTCTCATTTGATTTAATTTAAAAAAAAAAGCCCCTGTTACTAAAACAGAGGCTTATGTATATCTTATTATTTACGATTTAAAATAACAATCCTAATCCATACACCTCTTGCGCTGAACACCACATCGATTTATAAAAATTAGGTTGAATTGTTAACATCGTATCTTTTTTTCTGTTTTTTACTCCGTACAAAGCTAGAAATTATTTTTTTATAAAAAACAAGTTTTTCAATATTTTTAACTCTTTTTTTTAGACGGATTGAATTTCATCTATTTCCAACAGATTTTCTCCTCGCAAGCGCAAGAAAATTTGCGCCACCGTAATCACATCTTTTTCACAATAGCGTGCAATGCGTTCAATGTCTTGCTCTTGGTAATACACCCGAGCGACATCCGCTCCGTTGATGTCCTCTTTAGGCGAAGGAATTCCTAAAATATGGGCCAGTAACTTCAATGAAGTGTAGTGTTTATAATCCCCAAACTTCCACAACTCCATGGTGTCCAAATGCGGCACTTCCCACGGCTTTTTTCCGATTAAATTCAGCTTAGTAGGCACTTTCAATCGGTTAATAATCATCCGACGGGCGATATAGGGAAAGTCAAATTCCTTTGCATTATGGCCACACAACAGCTGATTAGCGCGACTAAAATGATTGTCCAATAGATTGGAAAAATCACGGAGAATTTGTTCTTCTTCTCCAATATAGGAAGTCGTTCGAAATTGACGATCCCCTCGTTTATACGTAAAATAGCCTACAGAAATACAAACAATCTTGCCAAATTCAGCCCAAATACCAGCCTGTGCATAAAATTCTTCTATAGGAATTTCTCCTTTGCGTTGATAACGCGTTTTTTCTTCATATAAAATCTGAACTTCCTCAGCTAGCTGTTGAAATTCGGGTTCTTGAGGAACCGTTTCTATATCTAAAAACAGTACGTTGGATAGGTCTATTTGCTCTAACATTTTTATTCTTTTCGTTGGGCTAACATGGCATATGCTTCGTCAATATAAGTGTATAAATCATTACTATGCGGATCTTCTTCCGTTTGTAGCCCTTTGATATGCCCTAAGCGAACAATAATCACATTGTCTTTCGGAGATACAATCGTGAATTGTCCTAAATGTCCACGCATATAGAAAAAATCTTGTCCCTTATAGTTTTTCAACCACCAGCCATAGCCATATTCTGGACTTGCTTCAAATCGAGGGACAATGGATTTTGCAATAAAAGTACTATCTAGCATTTGTTCTCCCTCCCATTTCCCGAAATCTTTATACAGTTTTCCAAATCGCGCAAAGTCTCGAGCGCCACTCGTAAAACAGCAATACGATTTTTCAATCCCATCCCCCTTGTGATCGATTTGCCATAGGGCGTCATTATCTGCTCCCATGGGTTTCCAAAAATACTCCGATACATAAGCAGAAAGCGTCTGTCCTGTTGCTTTTTCAAGCACCATGGTTAGTAATTCCGTATCACCACTCTTATAAATAAATTCTTTTCCCGGTTGATCTTTAATCTCCAAGCCCAGCATCACACGTCGTAAATCCTTGTCAAAATACGCTTGGGTCACCACAGAAAATGGACTGTAATACCCTTCATCCCAATCCAACCCTGAAGCCATGGAAGATAAATCGCCTACCGTTACCTCGTCTTTGTACTTTCCTTTTAACTCAGGTAGGTATTGAATGACCTTATCATCCAAGCTCTTAATCTCCCCTCGCTGTAGCGCTTTACCCAAAGCAGCAGACACCACACTCTTTGCCATGGAGAAAGAATTGGTTTTACTATCTGCGGTATAGCCGTCGTAGTAACTTTCATGCCACACACTATCATTTTTAATAATTAAAAATGCAATTGTTTGCAAATCTTTATGTGTCTTGGCTAAAACTGCCGTAGGTTCAACGGAGTTATAATCTTTTGCTACAGGCCAAGGTTGTGGAACGCCTGTCGGAATTTCGCGGGTGGGGAAATAGTGGTAATCATCTAAGAACGCTGTTTTATAGCCATTAAAATAAATGGTGCGAACTGCAGTAAATAAATAATCCACCTTAAACACATAAGCCAGAATCACGATCCCAGCAATCAGTATAATCAATCCTTTTAGGAATTTCCATAGTATTTTCATAACCTCTTATTCTTGTTGGTAGTTAAATGTACCATTTTTTTTGCTTGTTTGATGGATTTCGATTGTATTCTTATAAAATCAATAAAGTAGTCGAGGATTGCAAAAAGGCTTTTATCTTTGCAACTTGATTTTCTTAATTTAAATACGCCTTTTCTATGCACTTTATATCCAAAGAACTAGAAGATTACGCCGCTAATCACAGTGAAAACGAACCCGAGTTATTAGCTCAACTCGACAAAGAGACCCATCAAAAAGTCCTACAACCCCGTATGTTAAGTGGGCATTTTCAAGGGCGTTTTTTAAGCATGATTGCCAAACTAGTTCGTCCTATTCATATCTTAGAAATTGGGACCTTTACGGGTTATGCTACGTTGAGCTTAGCTGAAGGATTACAACCCAACGGAACCCTAGACACCATTGATGTCAATGAGGAATTATACGATTTTCAGCGCAAATATTTCGATTTATCCCCTTATGGAACACAAATCACCCAACATGTAGGAAGTGCCTTGGATATTATCCCTGAACTAGACAAGAAGTACGATTTGGTTTTTATTGATGCCGATAAGAAAAATTACAGCAATTACTTTGAACTGGTTATAGGTAAGATGAATCCTGGAGGGATCATTTTATCTGACAATGTCTTGTGGTCTGGAAAAGTAATTGAAGAAATCAAAGCCAATGATAAAAGTACAATTGCCTTAGATCAATACAACAAATTATTAAAAGAAGACCCTCGTGTAGAAACCATTCTATTGCCTATACGCGACGGCTTAACCGTTTCGAGAGTCCGATAAAAAAAGGGATTTGGTTGAGCCAAATCCCTTTTTCTTATACTAATTTATCGTTGTATTTTCGTTCAATCCACAAGAAAATTTGGTAGAATAGTGTTCCTGACAACAAGCCAAAACAATAGCCTACTAAGATATCAAAAGGAAAGTGCATGGTCAAATAGATTCTACTGTAAGCGAATATCAGAGGAAAGATAAACACCAAATAGGCGTGTTTGTAATAGCGTCTCAATACCATAAACATAAACAACATATTGGCCATTGAATTCGAGGCATGCCCAGAGAAAAAGCTCAGTGAGGGGCTGCATTTGACAATGCGAATCATCGCCTGAATATCTTCTGTATTACACGGCCTAGGGCGAGCCACAGCATATTTGACCACATTGGTCATTTGATCTGTAAAAGTTACTAATCCGGCCAATACCAAAATAATAACTCCCAATTTTTTAATCGACACCTTTTTATACGTCAAATAAACAAGAAGTAAAAAAAAGGGAATCCAATTGAATTGTTTTGTTATAAACAACCAAAATGGATCATAGGATTCACTGCCCAATCCATTAAAAAAAATAAGCAACTCCTTATCGAGCTGTATCAGTTGATCTAGCATTAATTTCTTCGTTTAATTGGCCCTGTAATATCTTCAATATCCTCCTTTTGCTTTTCAATTTCCTGCTGGATATCCTTGATTGGGTTAATATCAATATCCATTGCTTCTTCAATATCTTTTTTGATGCCCGATTCCTCAGCACTTCTATTGATTTCACTCTTTATGTCGTTGGTTGCATTTTTTACCTGTGCCATAAATTTACCAAAGGCTCTAGCCATCTCTGGCACTTTATCAGAACCAAAAAGCATTAAAATGACTAAAATGATAAAAAACAGTTCTCCTCCTCCTATTCCAAACATAACTCTATTTTTAGTTAAGATACAAATCTACAAAGTTTATTATTTTATAGTTGCTTTCTCTTGGTTTAAATTTACTTCCTCCACTGTTAAAGTATCTTGTTGGGGTTGTTCTTTTATTTTATCCCCTAACAACTCCAAGAATTCCAAAGCTAATACCCCTGTTCGAGATGAGATTTTATCGCGATCCACGATACCGGCATTCAGATACCCTGACATTATATCATCATCGGAAACAAAATAGGCAAAGCCTACGACATAGTCTTTCGGAATACTGTAATCCTTAATTAGAACATAATCATCCATCACGTGTAAAAACTTGTCTTTGCGCATTTCTTGCTTTTCGTATTTCAAGGCTTTTTTCAACATAGCGGTACGTCCACTAATCCAGTTGACGATTGCACTCACTGGAATGATTCCCGATCCAGAAGTTGCCGTATATAAACGGCGTTCTGCAGGGGTATAACGGCGAGCTCCAGCAGGCACTAGCCCCAGAGAAGCGGAAGAAATATGGGTAATCACAATTTCATTCAATTGTCGATTAAGATCATTGGGTTCCAAAGGAATCAAAACAATGTCGCGTTTAAAGTCAATATCATCCAATACATAGCGATAACCGATAAACAAGGGACCTGAAAACATCAACGTATCGTTCTCTTGTGCATCAATGGAAAAATATCCTCCTGGTTCTGTTAGCAACGCATCCCCTGTGTTGATATTGGACACGTAAATTCCTTCGAGATTTTTACTTCGCGAAACGATTTTTCCATGTAAAGCCACACGGTCTTGAGCCAATACTCCGACTCCAATTATCAACAACAAAAAGGTTAAAACTAATTTCATCTACTAATATATTAATGAAGTCTGTAAAAATATCTTATTAATGTATAAGGCAAAATTTTAATCGTGTAAAGTTATGTTAAATATAAAATTCACATCTTACAAACAATCTTTTTCATTTGGTGAATAAAGTTTATTTTTGTTTTTCTTAATTTGAACAACCATGAAAAATATTCTTATAGCAAGCACTTCTACCCTACACAATCAGGGGTATTTAGAATACTTATTACCGACATTATCCACACATTTTAAAGCAGGATCAACCTTAATTTTTATTCCTTATGCACGCCCAAGTGGGATTAGTCATGACGATTACACAGCCAAAGTTCGCGAGGCCTTAGCACCGATTGACGTACAAGTCAAAGGACTGCATGAGTTTGACAATCCCAAAATAGCAATTGAACAAGCCGATGGCATCTTCACAGGAGGAGGAAACACCTTTTTGTTAGTTAAACAGCTATATGCACATGATTTGATCGGAACTATTCAAAGGGCAATCAACAACGGAATCCCTTATTTAGGATGTAGTGCAGGGAGCAATATTTGCGGCTTAACGATGGAAACGACTAACGATATGCCGATTACCTATCCTCCATCATTTAAAACTTTTGGTTTTGTTCCTTTTAATATCAATCCCCATTACTTGGATCCTACCGAAGGATCTACCCATATGGGCGAAACAAGAGAAACGAGAATTAACGAATTTCACACGATCAATTCTCAACCTGTGGTTGGATTGAGAGAAGGAAGTTGGCTCAGGGTAACAGGAAATCGCATTGTCCTGGAAGGCACATTACCTGCACGCATCTTTGAGCAAAACAAAGCCGCTTATGAAGTGGAGCCTAATACAGACTTAAGTACGTTAAAATAAAAAAGCCTGCAAATGCAGGCTTTTTTATTTGGAGCGGAAGACGAGGCTCGAACTCGCGACAACCAGCTTGGAAGGCTGGAGCTCTACCAACTGAGCTACTTCCGCAGGTGATGATCTTTGAAAACTTTCATCAAGTTTTGGAGCGGAAGACGAGGCTCGAACTCGCGACAACCAGCTTGGAAGGCTGGAGCTCTACCAACTGAGCTACTTCCGCAGATGATGATCTTTGAAAACTTTCATCAAGTTTTGGAGCGGAAGACGAGGCTCGAACTCGCGACAACCAGCTTGGAAGGCTGGAGCTCTACCAACTGAGCTACTTCCGCAGGTGATGATCTTTAAAAACTTTCATCAAGTTTTGGAGCGGAAGACGAGGCTCGAACTCGCGACAACCAGCTTGGAAGGCTGGAGCTCTACCAACTGAGCTACTTCCGCAGGTGATGATCTTTGAAAACTTTCATCAAGTTTTGGAGCGGAAGACGAGGCTCGAACTCGCGACAACCAGCTTGGAAGGCTGGAGCTCTACCAACTGAGCTACTTCCGCA